>CAKQVV010000223.1 GCA_934277845.1 uncultured Clostridia bacterium | reverse complement strand
ACGTCGTAGGTCTTACCAAAGGACACGGTTTCTCGGGCGTTATCAAGAGATGGAATCAGCATCGTCTTAAAATGACTCACGGTACCGGTCCGGTTCACCGCTCGCTCGGTTCCGTCGGCGCGAACAGCACCCCCAGCAAGGTCATCAAGGGACTTCACATGGCAGGTCAATACGGCCACGAGAACGTGACCATTCAGAATCTCGTCGTCGTGAAAGTAGACGCAGATCGCAACGTGCTTTTGATCCGCGGCGCGGTCCCCGGTCCGAAGGGCGGGCTCGTTACCGTCAAGCAGGCTGTCAAGTCTACGAAATAACGGAGGTTAATATGGCTAGTATTAAAGTATATAAGCAGACCGGCGCGGAAGCCGGCACGATGAACCTCGACGACAGCGTGTTCGCAGTCGAATTCAACGAAGCGCTTGTTCATCAGGTAGTCGTGGCTCAGCAGAATAACGCAAGACAGGGCACCAAATCCACTCTTACCAGAACCGAAGTTCGCGGCGGCGGTATCAAACCGTGGCGTCAGAAGGGTACCGGCAGAGCGCGTCAGGGCTCGATCAGATCTCCGCAGTGGACGGGCGGCGGCGTGGTGTTCGCTCCCAAGCCCCGCGACTTCTCGCAGAAGGTCAACAAGCAGATGAAACGCGGTGCGCTGTGCTGTGCGCTCTCCGACAAAGTTGCGGAAAACGCAATGGTGGTCGTTGACGAAATCAAGCTCGAAGCGGCAAAGACCAAAGAAATGGTCGCGGTCATGAAAGCGCTCGGCGTTGAGAAACGCGCGCTGCTCGTAGTCACCGACGCCGACGAGGCTGTGGTACGCGCGGCAAACAACATTCCCACCGTTACCACGATCAATTCCGCGCTCATCAACGTTTACGACGTCATGGCAAACGAAAAACTCGTTATGACCAAGAGCGCGGTCGAGAAAATCGAGGAGGCATACAAAGCATGAACGCTTACGATATAATCAAGAAGCCGCTTCTTTCCGAGAAGAGTTACGACGGAATCCCATCCAAGAAGTACGTTTTCGTCGTTGACGAGCGCGCGGACAAGACTCAGATCAAAGCCGCCGTCGAACAGATCTTCGGAGTTACGGTCGACAAAGTAAACGTAGTCAACGTGCGCGGCAAGTACAAAAGACAGGGTAGAACCGAGGGTTACACCGCCAAGTTCAAGAAAGCCTATGTCAAACTTACCGCCGACAGCAAAGCAATCGAATTCTTCGAGAGCCTCGCGTAAGGATTAAGGAGAGATCACAATGGCAGTAAAAAGATTTAAACCGATTACTCCGGGTACTCGCCAGAAGACCGTAAGCAGTTTTGCCGAGGTCACTACCGACAAGCCCGAAAAATCGCTGCTCGTTTCCAAGAACAAGACGGGCGGACGCAATAACAACGGCAGAATCACCGTTCGCCACATCGGCGGCGGCAATCGCAACAAGTACCGTATTATCGACTTCAAGCGCAACAAGGACAATATCCCCGCCAAAGTCGCTACCATCGAGTACG
>CAKQVV010000222.1 GCA_934277845.1 uncultured Clostridia bacterium | reverse complement strand
TGCGAATTCCATTATGTCATTCGGCGTACAGTTCAATGCTTTGCAGATCTTACCCACGGTTTCAACCGTGATATTTTCATTCCTGGTCATTTTGGAAATGACATAGTTGCTGATGCCCGCAGCCTTTTCCAGGTCCTTCTTTTTCATATCCCTGTCAATCAGCAATTTCCAGAGCTTTTTATAGCTTATATCCATACCGTCAGCCTCGATTCAAACAGGAATTACACCGTAAATGGGAACAGCCGATCTTGTCTGTTGAGAATATAATAACACATTTTCCGAAAAAACACAAGGATTTATAAAGCGATAGATTTGTTTTTTGAGGTTTTTTAGCTATCCCTCCGCAGAAAAGAAAAAGGCGAACCGCATTTGATATGCTCCTCCGAAAATCTCTGACTTTTGTGGTGCATATCAATTCCAAGCTGAATTACGCCGTTTCGCTGTCCGATGAGCAGCCGGAAATATCCGTGACCTACTTCAGGCCGGACAGTAAAAAGAACGGCGGAGAGTATCCGACTGACAAATCTTGTGCCTGAACTATTGCAACGATATTATTTATCCCAATGAGTTATGGAGGGTACATCCAAAATCGGCGATAACAAAACGGAATCAGTGGATGATCGACAATTCCGACGCATTGATAGCCTATGTTGAACATGAGGGCGGCGGAGCAACAAGGTGTTTGCATATGGCAGAAAAAAGAGAAATAGAAATTATCAGACTATAAAATAACAGTATTTGAAGCGTAGATGCAAGAAACATTTACGCTTATTCTGTAGTTTTGCAAAGCTGGACTTTGACCTGGTAATGAGCAATCTCTATATCCTCTTGGTTGCAATCTGCCCGATCGCAAAGCCTTCCGAAGTGCGTTTGTGCGATATATAAATCAATAAAAAAGGCCAACGTTTATCGTTCAGTGTACTTATCGTGCCGTCATCAAGCTCTATACGCTCGTCCGTCAGCCGTCCGGCTTCCTTTACCTGATCGTCATATCCGGTCAGCGCCGCGAACGGAGAGAAGGACGCGGCGCGGTTTATTCGCGGCATACGCTGCTCTCTCAGCTTTTCCAGCGTCGGAGCATAAATAGAATGCCTTTTTCCGTCAGGCGTTGACCAACGGTACGCATAAGTGCCGTTGGGACGCTGGGTTTCTCCTGTTTTAAGTCGGGTACGGTTGCTGTCGAACCTTACGCCGACCTGTTTCTTTTTAGTCATAGTAACCTCCTGTTTTAGATTGAGAAGCTCTTAATCAGGAACTCCTCTAATTGCTTGCGCTTTAGAAGCCTTTTTGTACCGACCCATAGAACAAAGTCACACGACTCACGATTCGACAACTCACGAAGTTTATCCGTTCCGATACCAGTGTAAGCGGCGGCTTCTTCTAAAGTCAGGTTCATTCTCTCCCAAAGGGGAACTCGGTTATCTTTTTCCTGCTTGGTCATATCGGTTTCCTCCTTCATTTTCGTTTGGCTTTAGGATACCGATAACCGCCGTTTGGGACAACGATGCGATTTTGCGAATCGCATCGTTGATTGTTAGATTGAATAGGCTC
>CAKQVV010000221.1 GCA_934277845.1 uncultured Clostridia bacterium | reverse complement strand
CAGCTTCACAGCCTCATCGCAGGCCGCCGCATCCGGAATATGATCCATCTTCAGTATCTGATAAACAGACATTCTGAGGATTGTTTTAATCGCTATGAAAACGTGGTTTTCAATTGCGCGGCGGCGCATAAATCGCGTTTATCGTATGCGGATTTTTTATCGGCATATAAAAAGCGCGATTTCGACGGCAGAAAAGAAATATCGTTGTTAAAGCAATCCGAAGAAAAAACATTCAGATTCTTACTTAACGAATATATCATAAATTTTCATCCGAAAACACTGCTCGAAAAGAAAAATCTATACTTCGATATTACGCCGAAAGGGAAGTTTATAGCGACAAAAAAGGCAGGCAACAACTCGATAAACTATGATTTAAGCGCAAGCGAGCGAACACTTTTTGATTTTCTGTGTTTTATCGAAATAAATAAGTTTCACCTATTCGTAAACGGAATAAAAAACCTGAATTACAAAGAAAAGCCGCTTATTTTAATAAACTTTCCCGATTATTTAGACGAAAGTTTCGATTACGCGACGTTTTTGAAAGAACAATGCCCGAACCGAAAAATATTCGTGATTATCGCACATACCGAGGAATAAAATGAATCTGCAAAAACGATTATACAGAGCCGAGTGCAACGCGCGAAAAACCGAACTCGGGAGAATGAGTAAAACCGAACGGAAAAAAGAATCTAAAGATATTATGTGCAGGTGGAAAGAGTATTGCAAGCAAGTACCGCTTGACACCGGTTTCGGCAATTTTGACGAGTGCGGAGGTATTCGGACGAGTTGCGTGACAACCGTGTACGGGCATCGCGGGAGCGGCAAAACCGTGTTCGTCATGAACGTTGTCGCAAACATGTTAAAGCATGGCAAGCGTTGTACGATTTTATCAATGGATAAAACGAAAAAAGAAATGCAAGTGCTGCTTGCGTGTATAATAGCAAAAACGAGCAATGAACAAGTCGAATCGAACTCGTTGGCGGCAGATGAAAAGAGAAGATTCGATGCCGCAGTCGAATGGCTGGAAAAGCAAAAACTCGATATATACGACGGTCATTTCACCGAGAAAGATATTTATCGTATAGCTTATGCAGCAAACGCAAACGACGAATGTCCCGATTTGATGTTAGTGGACGCGATTTCCGAAATTATCCCGACGCGAAACGATAACGGCATAGGCATTTTATCGTATATAAAGAACTATAAAACCGCGGTAGTCGTGACGGAAACGAATGACGGCTGTCTGAAAGACGGAGAGTTGCTCAAAACGTCGGATATTCTCGTAAAACTTCAAAGGACTTACTTGCGACAAAGCACGAAACGACTGATAGAACTAGAAAACCGCGGTGCGTTTTACGACGTAACGATGAGAATAGTCAAAAATCGTCACGGCAAAAGAGGTAAAATCGTCTTACGTCCGGACGGATACACGTTTGAGGAAAAACCTGTAAAACGAAACGATTGACATAAAACGCATTCGACTATATTATTAAAAGAGGAGAAACAAATGGAAGAAAAGAATTTATATATTTGGGATTACGCCGCAAAAAAATATATGAAAGACGACAAGCC
>CAKQVV010000220.1 GCA_934277845.1 uncultured Clostridia bacterium | reverse complement strand
GGCATCAGACTCGAAGATCTTAACGAACTCACCAAGTATTTCAAAACGGTTGCCGATCGTCTTACCGCCGATGGTTTCTTGAGTCCGAAGGTATTGAAAGTCGACGTCAACGCGCTTATTTATCAGGTGCCCGGCGGAATGCTTTCCAACCTTATTTCGCAACTCAAACAGGCGGGCGCATCGGATAAACTTATCGACGTTCTCGAAGAAGTGCCGAGAGTGCGTGCGGATTTAGGCTATCCGCCGCTTGTTACGCCGTCCAGCCAGATCGTCGGCACTCAAGCCGTTCTTAACGTTCTTTCGGGCGAACGCTACAAAATGGTTACTAAAGAAACGAAAGGCATGCTTCGCGGCGAATACGGCAAACTGCCGGTAGAGCCTGACGCGGGAGTTATCAAAAAGATTATCGGCGACGAGCCGCGCATTACATGCCGTCCTGCGGATCTTATCAAACCCGAACTCGACGGAATCAAAAAGGAAATTGCCGAATACTACGAGTGCGAGGAAGATTTATTGACATACGCATTGTTCCCGCAACTTGCGATCCCGTTCTTCAAGCGCCGTCAGGCGGCAAAACTAGGTATCGACAAGACGGTATACGATAAAGAAACTCAGGTTCACCCTGTTTAATCCGAAACACGAATAACAAGCCGTCGTTACCGCACAGGTGCGGCGGCTTTTATTTAGTCGATAGTATGGTTACGACAATCGATATTAAAAACCGAGTCAAGGAGATTGCCTTATTATGAATATTGCCGTTATCGGGGCAGGGCCCGCAGGACTTATTGCGGCAGCCGAAGCAGCCAAAGCCGGCGCGACGGTTACGCTCTTCGACAAGAACGAAAAAGCCGGCAAAAAACTCTATATTACGGGCAAGGGCAGGTGTAACGTGACGAATATGCGCCCGCCAGGCGAGTTTTTAGAGTTTGTAGTGAGAAACCGCAAGTTTCTTTACGGCGCGATTTACTCGTTTTCACCGGAAAATACGGTTGAACTTATCGAAAGCAACGGAGTGAAGACAAAAATCGAACGCGGTAATCGTGTTTTTCCTCAGTCCGATAAAGCCAGCGACATAACGAAAGCCTTCGTGAAAAATGCCGAGCGTTACGGAGTGAATTTTTCGTTCAATTCGGAAATCACCGATATATCAAAAGTCAATAATGAGTTTATAATAACTTCTCAAAACGGAAAAGTACGTTTTGATAAAGTTATCGTCGCTTGCGGAGGAATAAGTTACCCGACAACCGGAAGTACAGGCGACGGATATGTTTTTGCAAAAAAATTCGGACATCAAATCGTGGAACCGCGTCCCGCGTTGGTCGGACTAACGCTGAAAGAAAGTGTAAAAAAACTGCAGGGTTTGTCGCTTAAAAACGTTACCGCAACGATAAGCGGCAACGGAATTAACGAAAGCAGATTCGGCGAAATGTTGTTTACGTCATCGGGCGTAAGCGGACCGATAATATTGTCGCTCAGCAGTTATATTAACCGAGTCGGAAATTTGAAAGACATGACGCTGACCGTCGATCTGAAACCTGCAATGACGTATGAAGAACTCGATAAACGTGTGCTGGGTGATTT
>CAKQVV010000219.1 GCA_934277845.1 uncultured Clostridia bacterium | reverse complement strand
GCAATACTGATTGCCTGCGACGAAGTTGGCGTTTAATTGCCACTGCGCCTCGAACTGCCTTCTCTCGGCTTGTCGCCGCTCGTAATCGTCGCGGACTTCCGCTACAAGGTCCTCGATAAACTTTTTGTCCATTCGTTATCCTCCATAAATTTTTCTCGTTCCGCCGCTGCGAAACGGATCACGCCCCATTTGCCGTGTCGTCGCCGTTCCTTCTCCGCGACACCGTTTCGTAACTGCGCGGTATCATTCTGCCGCCCAGCGCCGAATAAAGTTTCGCCGCGCACTCGTCACACAGCCGCAACCTTGACCTTATTCCCGGTTTTCCCGTCGATATTTCTATCGCCGCGCGGTTTTTGCACCCGCCCGTCATGCACTTTGACGCGCTTTTCGCCGTCGTTATCAGCATTTTCCGCCTCCTTTAACAATTTAAGCAGTCTTAATTTCTCCGTCGCGAGTTCCGCTTCCGTCATTTCCGCCGTTACGTCCCCGCGCATTTCAAATAACAGCCTCGCCGCCGCTACGTCCGGCGGCACTTCCTTGACGCTCACCCGGCGTTTTACGAGCACAAGCGAGCCGTCGACCAGCGCGTATTCGTCCACGGTTTCGCTGGTTTCGTAACCTATCGCTTTTTTGCCGATAGCCGCGGTTATCGCGTCGATATTTTCTTCTCCCATTCTCCCTCCGTCATTGCTCTTAACGCCGTCCGAGCCGCCGGACCAGCCTGTCCTTGTCGATCTCGATCGCAGATTTCTCCGTTTTCGGTTTGTACGGCTCGGGACGCGACATTATGAAATACCTCAGTTCGTCCAGCGCGTGATCGTCGCGTTTTTTCGGCGCGTCGCCCTCGCCCCACCAGTATCCCTTGATCTCGCGGATCAGGTTGACGCAGCACGAAAAGATATACAGCCGCGGTTTGTCGGGGTTATCCACAGGGCGCAGGTACTCTTTCACGCGGTTAATCCCGCTGAAAAGGTCCTTGTTCACCCGCGTGTTCACCGCGATGCCTTCGTCGTAGAAAAGTTCCGCCACCGATTTGACTGACGCAAGCGTGCGTTGCGTCGCCGCGCTGTCGATAAGCGCGCTTATCCGTCCGTTGCCGTCGCCGTGCCAGTCGAGCCGCGCCGCGATCTCCTTGATTTTCCGCGCGTGACAGGCGACCGATTGTCCCTCTTCGTAATGCTCGGCAACGACGTACACCGTGCCGTCGCCGTCGGTGGCGTAAAAGTGACATGACAGCGGGTTGTGTAGCCCCGGATCGATGGAAATATTGTCGTACCACTCTTTCGGCACGTCAAACGGCTCGATGACGTGGACGGACTCCCGGAACTCGGGATAGACCAGTCCTTTTGCGGAAACGAACCTGCCGTAGCGGCGGCTGTCCAGTTCCTCGCGCGTCATCGCCGCCGAAACCGATTTTATTTCGTCGGGATCGAGGTACGGATTGTCCGCCCATTCCATGAAAATATGCCACACGTTGTCGTCGCCGCGGTCGTTGAGATAGATGCGGTCGTACACGAACGTTATGCCCTTCAGCGGCGTCATCGTGCCGTAAATATCGCCCTTTCGGTCGACCACGCGCATGCGGCACTCCTCGTAGATATCCTCGGGCGGTTCTTCGTCGAACCACACGAAATCGAGGCTCGCGCCCTGAAACTTCTCCCTGCCCATTTC
>CAKQVV010000218.1 GCA_934277845.1 uncultured Clostridia bacterium | reverse complement strand
AAAGATGTTTTTCAATGTTGTCGTCTGTAATGAAATAAAACAACATTTTATTTATTTGTTTGCGTTTCTTCATATAATTTTTGAACCTCTCTCAATATGTTTTCGGCTTTAAAGGGTATTCTTCCCAACCAATCCAGCCCTACGTTTATCAGGTAATTTATGCCTAATCTTTCCAACTTTATCCTGTTATTTAAAACGGTTTCGGGTGTTTTCCAATCATCGTCGACAGAACTATATCCCCACGAATTATTCAAAGTGCATGCCGATTCGTAAAGTCCGTAAGGGGATTTTTTAAATCCCCATATATCGTTGTCGTCTACGCTTGCCGAAATAGCGTCAGGGATAAAATCGGGAATTTCGTTATCCCCCAAAGAAACGTAATCGAATTTGCCGTTTCCTAATCTGGAATTGATTAAACAGTCGGGTTGCAATTCTTTTACCGTATTGTATAATATTTCACTTTGTCGATAAGTTGAATCAAGGGGCATATCAAACCAGGCCAAAAATATCTTTCCGTAAGCGGACATAATTTCTTTGACTTGAGGTAAGATTTTTTTATTGAAACACGTCTCGTAATTCTTTTTTTCTTTGTCGGGAAAATCCCAATCGTTATCCCATGACGCGCCTGCGGAGTATTTAGGGTCTACAGTATATCCTCCGCCGTCAGGCTCTCTCCAATCGATGCATTGAGAATAGTAAAAACCAAGTTTTAAATCATATCTTTCGCAAGCAACCGACAATTCTTTTATTAAATCTCTTTTGCATGGTGTACCGTCGAAACTATTAAAGTTATCTGCATTCGATTTAAACAAGGCAAAGCCTTCGTGGTGTTTTGTCGTGATGACGATATAATTCATGCCGCATTCTTTTGCGAAGCGACAAATATAGTCGGCGTCGAAATAAATAGGATTGAAAACACTCGCTAATTTGTCGATTTCGGCATTAGGTATACGCTTGTTACATTCAATCCATTCTGCGTATGCAGGACCGCGTTGTCCTTTATACACGCCTCCCAGCAAACTATATAAGCCGAAATGAATCATCAATCCGTACTTGGCGTTTTTAAATTCTTGTATATTATTCATAGTTATCGCTCCGTTTAATTAACTTTTTCGATAATTTTGGCCAGACGTTCGTTTTCTTTATACGCGTCATCTAAACGTAAATAATAATTTATTATTTTTTCCTTATAATACTTGGCTTTTTCATCATTTCTCGTTTTGTATAATCTGTAAAGGCTAAACAAGTATTCCATAAATGAAAAAGGATCGTCGTAGTCTTTATTTTGAGAGATATAATCGATTAAGGAATTAAAATAGTTCTCTTCTTTGTCGAAATCACACGTAACGGCATCGTTTAAATTGATGTAATCGATATATTTGTACATACACTTGACCAAATCCGGAATATACATTCTCGATTCGGGGTTATGGCAGCATATATCATATTCCGAAATGGCGTTATTAATATAATATATCGCATTTTTTACGTCGTTTATATCTCTGTAATAACTAAAAAAACACGCGCTCATAAACGGGAGAGTTCTCTCTTTTTTCTCGCAATCGCAACATAAAGGCAAACCTTGTTCGACGAACTTTAAATTATTGAATTGCTCGTCGTAAAAACGCGCCGAGTTGGCAATATTAGACAAGCATACGTATTCCGACAAAAGGTCTACGTCAGAAACTAATTGTTTATCGGTTAAATTTATATTCTTTTTGGACTTTACAAC
>CAKQVV010000217.1 GCA_934277845.1 uncultured Clostridia bacterium | reverse complement strand
AAAGACGAGTACGATTATAACTACTATTACGACAACAACGAGAACGATTTCGGGCTGTTGAAGTTAAAGCAGTTCGCCAACGTATACGAGGCGAAAAAAGGAACCGCGGAAAAACCGGAATATATCAAAGCGGTTAATATCGGTTTCGCCGGAAACGACGTCGAAGTCAGAATCAAAGTTTACACAAATCTTCCCGGGTGGGGACAAACGTCGGTGGAAAGAGGCGTTCTTGCCGCCGAAAAAACCATGACGTTCAAGTACGGCGGTTATAACACCGTGAAACTGGACTCGCCCGTGAAACTGGATGCCGGATCGTACTTTTCGATAGTCGCGGAGGTTTCCGATCCTAGGGGCGAATCGTACGTGTGCGTCGTTCAGTCCGATTCTAAAAAGCCGTCGTTCAGAAAGACTTCGGACGGGTACGATTATATATCCAACGGCGGCTGTATCGCCCGGATCAAGGCTTACACCGTGCTGACGGACGCAGAACCGGATCACGCCGCGCACAATTACGGCGAACTCATTCCGAGAGTCGAGCCGACTTGCTCGTCTAATGGAAAGGAAGCGCATTATTATTGTTCCGGGTGCGGCAAGTTTTTCGACGCGGATAAAAACGAAACGACCGAGGACGCGTTGACGATCGGAATAATTCCGACCGCTCACGACTTCGGCGCGTGGACGGACGAAATCCCCGCGAACTGTACGACGACGGGGACGAAAGCGCACAAGACCTGCAAACTGTGCGGCAAACATTACGAGTCGGACGGAATAACGCAAATCCGCGACATAATTATTGCCGCAAACGACAATCACGACTTCGGCGCGTGGACGGGCAACGGCGACGGTACGCATACGCGCGTCTGTAAACGAGAGCCGAGCCATACCGAAACCGTCCGCTGTTCCGGCGGAACCGCTACCTGCACTAAAAAGGCGGTGTGCGAAGTCTGCAAAACGGCTTACGGCGGTATCGCTCCGCATGAGTTCGGCGCGTGGGCGGACGAAATCCCTCCGACAACGGAAAAACCCGGCGTGAAAGCGCATAAGGACTGCACGGTTTGCAACAAGCATTTTGACGGCGACGGCAACGAGATAACCGACCTTACGATCGAAAAAATCGATACGAGAAAAGTGACGGTAGTCGGCGGCGAAGGCGGCGGTTTTTATAAGATCGGCGAAACCGCGACGGTTAAAGCGGCGGCACCCGAAGAAGGAACGGTTTTCGCGGGCTGGCAGGACTCGGACGGGAATATCGTCAGTACGGATAACGAATACGCGTTCGTCGTGACGGGCGAAGTCAGTCTTACGGCAGTGTACGAGAAAAAGCCTTCGGGCGGCGGATCGGGTAGCGAAACAGGCGGAGATAATGGCGGCGGATCCGGTAGCGAAACAGGTAGTGAAACAGGCGGAGATAATGGCGGCGAAACAGGCGGAGAAACCTCATCCGTCCCCGAAAAGAAAGGGATTTCGGCAGCGGCGGTTGCAGGTATCGCGACAGGTTCGGTTGCGGCAACGGGTATCGGAGGCTTTGCCGTTTTCTGGTTCGCGGTAAAGAAAAAGACTTTTGCGGAGTTAATCGCCGCAATCAACGGAATTTTCGGAAAGAAATAGCGTCGTGGCGGTTTCCGCTCGCCGGGCGGTTTTTCGTCACGTCCGATTGAGTTTATTAACTATTCTCTATAATATACAACACGCCGGAATCATACTCCGGATTTTCGGCTTTGAAATTGTTTTGCGGCAAGACTTTTATTTCCCACGCAACGTCGGGCG
>CAKQVV010000216.1 GCA_934277845.1 uncultured Clostridia bacterium | reverse complement strand
CCGTGGGGATATTCTCGCCGAACGCTCCGTCGCCGACTTTATACTGCATTTTGCCGCCGACCACCGTGCCCGCGTTGATAAGTTCCTGCGCTTCGCCGTTATAAGTAAGGGTTTTCGCGGTAGGCGCTGCTGTGACGTTTACGTTCGCTTTTGCGATGACGACTTCCACCGTGCCGCCTTGCGGTTCGTTATGGTTGCCGTCGACCACGACCTTGTATGCTACGGTGTAAGTACCTGCGTTCGTTGCCGCGGGGATATTCTCGCCGAACGCTCCGTCGCCGACTTTATACTGCATAGTGCCTGCGGTGGTCGCGCCTGCGGTGATAAGTTCTTGCGCCTCGCCCGTATAGGCAAGCCCGGTCTTTGCGGCGGGTGCGGTAACCCTCACGTCTGCTTTCGCTACGGTAACGGAAATCGGCGCTTCCGCTTCGAGATCGCCGTGGGCGTCGTCGCCCTTTATGCGATAATAAACGCTGTAAGCACCCGCGTCGGTAACGGAAGGAACGGTAGCGCTCCACTCGTCATCCGCGCCGAGGCGGTACTCGAGCGTGCCGTGCGCGGTTTCGCCCGCCGTCACGAGCGCATGCGCCGAGCCGTCGTACTTAAGATTCTCTATGGCTACGGGCAAAGTCGTAAATTCGGGCATCTGCTTTTTGATCTCGAACGAAACGACTTTTTCCGCTCCCGCGTAGTCGTTCGTTCCCTCTACCGCGGCTTTGACGAAATACTTACCTGCCGCCGTGGGCACGGTAGCGGTATATTCGCCGTTCTCGCTCGCCGAGTAAGTGAACGCGGGAGTGCCGAACTTAGCGATCGCGACGGGCGCCGCGGCTTCGTCGCCGTAGTACCTGTCCGCGATAGTCAGCGCGGTGATTTCGTTGTCCGCTTTTGTGATCGTGAACTTCAGCGTTACCGTAGCGGCGTTGCCCTCGTCGGGCGTTTTCCACTCGTACGCTTCAGCGTCGGTCAGCGTAAGCGCCACGTCGTAATCGCCCGCGTGCACGCCGCCGTCGTTGGTCGTGACGGCGTAGCCCGCGTTCTCGGGTACGACCGCCGTCTGTTTCTCGCCCGTATATACCGCCGAAGCGATAACCGGGGGCTCGAGTACGGTCTTTTCTTTCCGCTCGGTTTCGCCGCACGCAAAGCACGTGAGCGCCGATACCGCAAGACAAAGAATCGCAATCGTGAGTTTCATGAATTTTCTCATTTTTCCGCTCCTTTTTCGCATTTATAAATGCTCCTTTATTTTCTGCCGTCCGAGGACGGCGTTTTTAACGTTAAATACTCCAGCACAACGCGATGCCGTCAACGTCGCGCCACTTATTATCCGCTTTGCTCTCGCTGTAGTAGTAGACTTTGCCGGTAAGCAATTTGTCGTTGTCGTTCGTGGAAGGCGCGTCCGTACCGTAAACGTAGAGGTCGGCTTTGTTCACCTGTCCCGAGTCGGTGGTAACGAACTGCTGCGCTTCGGCACTGTAACCGTTGCCTACGATAACCGTTTTGAGATTGAAACAGTTAAGGAAGTTGTTGTTGGAATCAACCGAGCCGTCGGGGCGTTTCGCGTTGCCGCTCTCGTCCCTATTCGCGTAGGAAATATAAGTCACTCCGCGCATATCGACGTATTCGAGGTTCTGACAGTTAAAGAACGACATACCGCCCAGGTCGGTAACCGACGGCATAATCACGCGCCTGATTTCGGTCTTGTTCGCAAACGCATTTGCCGCAACGTAGGTCACGGGGTGCTCGCCGTTGGTACCGTCGTTATACTTCTCGACGATTACGAC
>CAKQVV010000215.1 GCA_934277845.1 uncultured Clostridia bacterium | reverse complement strand
TATCAAGGCTCCGGACAAGATGTAAAAAGCGAGTTTTTTCTCGTAATACGATTGAAAGAAACGAGCGGACGCAAAAGCGTTCGCTCGTTTCTACGATTATACGTTAATTATGCGAAAAAGTATAATTGTCGGGCGCAGTCGTGCTCGTGCCGGCAAAGCCGCCGGTTGCCATTGCGATGATGAGAAGGTCGTTGACGAGCGTATAGGAAAAACCGGTAGTTTCGTCGGCGACAGGCGAAGTATCGTCGCCGGATCGGTCATCCGAAAGTTGGCGGTTGGCGATGAGCAGCGCCAGAAGCAAAAGCCGGAAAATATCCTGTTGATCCATGATTGCCTCCTTTTCTTCGCGCCGCGGCGAAACGGGCAAAAAAGTCGTTATTCTATTATATTCGCGGTTTTTCGCGCGCGTGAAAGATTGTTTTTATATGCCCGGCGATGATATAATTATCGTATGATAGTGGAAAACGAAAACAGATTGCTGATAGAACCCGAAAACCGCAGGCTGATCGAGAAGTTCGTGCCGGGCGCGGAAACGCTGGGGACGCTGGCGGAGTATTTTTTCGCGCTGGCCGACGGCACGCGGCTGAAAATTTTGTCCGCGCTCGCCATCACGCCCATGTGCGTGGGTGATATGTCGGCTTTGCTCGGGATAAACCAGACGACGGTTTCGCATCAGCTCAGGACGCTGCGGCTGGCGGGCATAGTGAGTTGCCGCCGTCAGGGAAAAATCGGATTTTATCGGATCGCGGACAAAAACGTTCTTGACATTATGCTGTCGGCGACCAACGGAATAATGCGCGGCGAAGCGGTTTGACCTTGCGGTCGAGCCGTTTTTTATGAGCCGCCGCGCGAAATTTGCCGAAAAAAGTCAAATCGGACGCGGAGCGCGAAAAAACCCGGATTTTGCCGAAACGCGGCACGATCGCAAAAATTCCGCAATCGATAAAATATATGGACCTTTTCGCGAATATATGCTAGAATAAAAAAAAGTATCGCCGCCGGAAAACCGCGCGCTCGGTTTTTCGGCGGCGAAGCGGAGAGAAATAATGCAGGTAATCGGAAATTCGTGGGACGACGTCCTCGAAAAAGAATACGAAAAGCCGTACTTTTCCGAACTTTCGGCGGCGGTCGACAGGGAATATGCGGAAAAAACGGTTTATCCGCCCAAGCCCGAAATATATTCGGCGTTCAAGTCGGTGCCTTACGACGACGTTAAGGTCGTGATACTCGGGCAGGATCCCTACCATGGCGAGGGACAGGCGAACGGCATGGCGTTTGCGGTGGGCAAGGGCGTGCAACTTCCGCCGTCGCTCGTCAATATTTTCAAGGAAATCGAGTCGGACACGGGCGTGAGACCGCAGGGAAGCACGCTCACCGGCTGGGCGAAACAGGGCGTACTTTTGCTCAACACCGTGCTCACGGTGCGCAGCGGCGAACCGCAGTCGCACTCTGGACTGGGGTGGCAACGCTTTACCGACGCGGTGATCTCGTCGCTGTCGGCGCGCGAAAAACCCATGGTGTTCATGCTGTGGGGCGCGAATGCCATAAATAAAAAACCGCTTATCGGCACGCCGCATCTGATACTCGAAAGCGTGCACCCGAGTCCATTGTCGGCATATCGCGGATTTTTCGGGTGCAAGCATTTCTCGAAAGCGAACGCTTTTCTTGCCGAACACGGAATGACGCCCGTCGACTGGGCGTACGTCGACGACCGGAGCAACGAACTGTCCGACTACTATAAGGGTAACGGTCACATAATACGGGCGTAAATTTTTGTCGGAAAGGCGCGAAAGAGTCGGGTATTCGGGAGTTTCGCG
>CAKQVV010000214.1 GCA_934277845.1 uncultured Clostridia bacterium | reverse complement strand
TAGCACCCGCCCGGAAAAATGTAAATAGCAAAACCGAAACTCGACCATTATACGAAAAAAATCAGCCTCGATAAAGCCGATTTTTAATAATTTCGTTTTACCGGCACACACGCCGCGCCCCCGTCAACCCTTTTTATAATCGATGACCTTGTTCATATTGCCGGCTTCGCGCCGTTTCCTGCGGTATTCCTGCGGAGTAACGCCCTCTTTCTCTCTGAATGCGACCGACAGGTGCGCCGCGCCCGAGAACGAACATCGCGAGGCTATCTCGCCCACGGGAAGATCGGTATTCGCAAGATAGTCTTTGACCTTGTTCAGGCGTTCTTTCAGGATATAATCCTTTGCTCCCATGCCGAAAAACTCGGAAAAACGGTGTCGGAAATAGTCGTAACTGTACCCGACCATACCCGCAAGCATCTTTACGTCCAGACACATGTGCGCGTTCTGACGGATATAATCCGCGGCGAATTTCATGCTGGATCGCAGCACGCTTTCTTCGGTTTCGGGGTGCTGTTTGCGCGAAATCGTGAGAATTACTCGCTCTATATCCACGTTTATCGCGTATTCGTAATAAAGGCGTTTTTGCACTATCTCACGGGACAGTTCCTCGAAAAGCGGCAGCAGTTCGCCGTTTTCGTCGCGGAACACGCCGCTTTTGATCTGTATGAAATCGTCGTCGCGGTCGAACACGAAAAACAGTACTTCGGTTTGCGTTTCGTGGCGTTCGAGGTGCGGCGTTTCGGGCGGAATATACGCGTAAGTCGCCGGCCGGTAGTCGTATTCCTTGCCGGCGATTATCGATTTCCCTTCGCCGCGAACGTAATAGACGAGTTCGCCGCCGCTGTGGACGTGACTCGGCTCGACGCTCCCTTTCGGGTGCACGTGACGGATCATAAATTTGAGGTTTGACGATGACATAATCTTATTATAAACGATTTTTCATCGTTTCGTCAACCCGTTTTCCTTCGATTTCAGCCGTTTTATTAAAATCGCACTCATCATTTTTAAGCCGATAAATGCAAAACCGCGGAAAGCGGATAAAGAGTATGATAGAAAATAGGGATAAACAGTCGTTTGATGAAGGGGATTCCACGTCGCATTTCATTTGCCCCGTTTTTCGGCAAATGAAATACTCCTCTGAATGACCGTTAAAGACGGTTACCGCTCGTTATATTTTAAAAATCACGCATAGTTTCCCGTTTACCTCGTCATTCAGAGCAAACGCACTGGCGTTTGCGTGGAATCCCCGGCATGGAACACGTAATTATCCTTATTCTGTTAACTTGCCTTATTCCGCAAAAAACTACTTGCGCGTTTTCATGAAATCGGTAAGGCGCGACACGGTTTCGTCGGAAACGAAATGCTCGATCTTGCAGCAATCGACCGCCGCAGTGGTTTCGCTCACCCCTATCGATACAAGAAACGTTTTTAATAATTCGTGACGCGAATACACGCTCTCCGCCGCGGCTTTTCCGCTGTCGGTGAGCATGATTTTGCCGTAAGCGCGCTTTTCGACCAAGCCTTTCGACATGAGTTCGGTCATCGCCTTGTTGACGGCGGGACGCGAAACGCCCAAAGATTCGGCAACCAGCGACGAGCGCACCGCTTCGCCTTTTCCTATCATATATATGGTTTCGAGGTAGTCTTCACCCGATACTCCTATTTTCATTCTATCCTCCCGCCCGTGCGATTTTGTCCCTTTCTCTCATTCCTGCCGCCGCACAGTCGCTCCCGCGCGCGATCCTATATAATTATAATATCACGTTCACCCGGATTTTGCAACCGAAATTTAACCGTAGTTAATTTTTTATGGTCAAGGTTACTGATCGC
>CAKQVV010000213.1 GCA_934277845.1 uncultured Clostridia bacterium | reverse complement strand
GCTTACGGTATTGCCGATCTAATCGACGAAGATAAATATTTCGACGATAAAGAAAGCGAAGAATACATAGCGTTTCTGTCCGAGCGTCGTGGAACGGACGAAAACAGAGTAAAAGCAATCGCCCGACACATCGCAGAGGACGGAGTAAAGCGAAACGTTGACGGAGAGAGAACGACCTTCCTTTCTTGGCGGTATGCGGACTATAAGTTTTGTAAAGACCAAGCGGCAGAAATCGAGAAAGCATTGAACGCCTGCCCGGAAGTGGCTACGGCGAAAATCGACGGGGATAAAGTCGAAATAACCGTCAAGGAAGCGTATCGCAGGTATTCGGAGCAACTGTCTGAAAAACCTATCCGAGATTTGGACGCAGAAGAAGATGAAGAGTGGGAGAACCGTATCGAAAGCGGCGAGATAACGCCAATAGAACCCGTAGGCGAATCCACAAAAGAAAGCAATACAGACCTTACGAAAATCGGGTTTGAGCAAAGCGAACTCGGCGGGGCAAAACAGCGTTTCAAAAACAACATTGAAGCCATAAAGTTAGTCAATAGGCTCGTAAACACGCAAAAAAAAGCAACCGACGACGAGAAGAAAGTGCTTGCAAAATACGTCGGTTGGGGCGGCTTGGCGCAAGCGTTCGACGAACATAATACCGCGTGGCAAAACGAATATAAGGAACTGAAAGACGTTCTGAATGATGAAGAATACGCGGCGGCAAAAGGTAGCGTCCTGAACGCGCACTACACAAGTAAAGCCGTAATCGACGGTATTTACAATGCGCTCACTCGTTTCGGCGTAAAAGGAAATAACCGCATTTTAGAGCCGGCAATGGGGACAGGCAATTTCTTCGGCTTTATGCCGCAAGAGATAACGGACGGCGCGAAACTTTACGGCGTTGAACTCGATAGGGTTACGGGCAAAATCGCAACGAAACTGTATCCGCAGGCGAAAATTCAGATTAAAGGCTTTGAAGAAACGGCGTTCGCAGACAACTCGTTCGACCTTATGGTTACGAACGTTCCGTTCGGCGGTTATACCGTTTTCGATCCCGACTACAACAAATACAACTTTTATATTCACGACTATTTTATCGCAAAAGGTATCGACAAAATCAAGCCGAACGGCTTAATGGCTGTTATCACGAGCAAAGGCACGATGGATAAGCAAAATCCATCTATCCGCAAGTATATCGCGGACAGAGCCGAACTTGTGGGCGCGGTAAGACTTCCGAATACGGCATTCAAGCAGACGGCGAATACGGAAGTTGTAACGGATATTCTGTTTTTTCGTAAGCGAGAAGAAAGAATAAACGCAACTATTGAAAATACCGAATGGCTTGCAACGGGCAAGACCGAAGAAGGGTACGAGATAAACAACTATTATATCGCTCACCCCGAAATGATACTCGGCACTCTTGCCAAAGAAACGGGACTTTACGGTGCGGAAGATATAACGGTTAAGCCCGACGGCAGAGATTTATCTGAAGCGATAAACTCGGCTATAAGTCGATTACCGCAAGATTTTTACGTCAATCCCGAATACACGGAAGAAACGGAAAGTCGAGAAGAAGTCGAGGTTGACTACGACGTCAAGCCGATGAATCTGACAGCGGTAAACGGCAAGCTGTATATGCGCGTTGGCGATAGTATGGTTGAGCAAGCCGTACCGTCGTTCCCGAAAGACGCATATCAGAGAATCGTCGAAATGATCGCTATCCGAAAACAACTGCGTAAGGTTTTGGACTTGCAGGTAGAGGGCTGTTCGGACGACGTTTTAACCCGTGAGCAATGGCAACTCGGCGCAAGATACGATATGTTCGTCAAGCGTTTCGG
>CAKQVV010000212.1 GCA_934277845.1 uncultured Clostridia bacterium | reverse complement strand
GCGTGCGTGCGATAAACCCCAGTTGCAACAAATACGGCTCAATAACATCCTCAATGGTGCCCGCATCTTCATTGATAGCCGCAGCCATAGTATCGAGTCCAACAGGACCGCCGTTGAATTTCGTAATCATTGCGTCCAACATTCTTCTGTCGATGAGATCGAGTCCGAGTTCGTCGATTTCCAAAAATTCCAATGCTTTTTTGACTATGCCGATTTCAATGATACCCTCGCCGATAACTTCTGCAAAATCACGTGCGCGTTTCAGTAATCGGTTTGCTATACGCGGCGTTCCTCTCGAACGTTTTGCAAGTTCCAGCGCCGCTTCCGGCTTAATCCCGATATTCAGTATTTTCGCGGAACGATTGATTATTATCGACAATTCTTCGGGCGTATACATTTCCAACCGGCAAATGACGCCGAACCTGTCGCGGAACGGTCCGGTCAACATGCCTACTCGTGTAGTTGCACCGACCAGCGTGAATTTATTGAGATTCATACGCATGGTTTTGGCGGCTGGACCTTTGCCCAAAACTATATCAAACGCGTAATCTTCCATTGCCGAGTATAGTTTTTCTTCTACCGAACGATTGAGCGCGTGAATTTCGTCCACGAACAGTACGTCGTTTTCTTCCAGATTGGTAAGTATTGCCGCCAAATCTCCCGCTCTCTCGATTGCCGGTCCGCTCGTGATTTTCAACGAAACACCTAGTTCGTTGGCGATGATATGCGACATTGTGGTCTTGCCTAAACCGGGCGGTCCGTACAAAAGAACGTGATCAAGCGCGTCGTGACGCTTTTTGCAAGCCTCAATAAACACTTTGAGATTGTTTTTAACTTTATCCTGTCCTATATAATCGTCGAACGATTTCGGGCGCAACGAAGTCTCGATCTCCTCGTCATAAACATTCATCGAACTCGAAATAAATCTTTCGTCATCCATCGCCACCCTCCTACGCATTCTTTAATGCCGCGTAAACGAGTTGTTCAAGCGTCATTCCGTCTTTTTGCACTCTCAATACAGCCGCTTCGGATTCCTGCTTTGAATATCCCAAAGTCATAAGCGCAAGCACCGCATCTTCGTTTGCATCAACCGCTACAGGTTTATGTTCAACAATTTCGCCGGTATTAACGGCTTCGTAATCTTTACTGACTTTGTCGCGAAGTTCCAGCGCAATACGTTCGGCGGTTTTCTTTCCGACGCCTTTAATCTTCGACAACGCCTTGATATCGGAACCGATTACTGCTGCTGCAAACTGCTCGGTCGTCATTCCGCCCAGTACGGTAAGCGCAAGTTTCGGCCCTACTCCGCTGACGGCAACAAGTTTGAGAAACATAGACTTTTCCATTTTTGATTCAAACCCGAAAAGGCTAACGCCGTCTTCTCGAACGCTTAAATAACAATATACTTTTACTTCGCCGTCGCGTGACGCAAACTCGCTCATCGCATTTGTGCTTACGCTGAGTTCGTAACCTATGCCGCCGGCTTCGACAACAATATAACTTTCACCGATTTCGGTGATTTTTCCTTTAATATAAGAGTACATAATTTCTCCGTAACAATTTCGTCAGTTCAGGACGCGTTGATTGAATCCGCATGTATTTGCGTGGCAAATCGCTATTGCCAGCGCATCGGCGGCATCGTCCGGTTTCGGTTCGGATTTAAGTCCGAGTATCATCTTAACCATATATTGTATTTGTTTTTTATCCGCACGTCCGTTTCCGGTCAGTGACTGTTTAACCATAAGCGGAGTGTACTCGTACAATCTTCCGCACTCGTGAACGGCGCAAAGTAAAATAACTCCGCGAGCTTGTGCGACCTTGATCCCGGTCGTAATGTTTGTATTGAAAAATAATTCTTCTACCGCTATTTCGTCCGGACGGA
>CAKQVV010000211.1 GCA_934277845.1 uncultured Clostridia bacterium | reverse complement strand
GTTCGGCATAATTGCTGCGACGATTCATTCTTTTAAGCACGGCATCGGAAACATGCTGCATCGGAACATCGATATATTTGGCGATTTTCGGATTGCTTGCGATTTCATCGATAAGTTCGTCGGTAACGAGTTCGGGATAGCAATACATGAGCCTTATCCATCTGAAATCGTATTTCGACAATAACTTCAAAAGCGACATAAGCGACGGCTCGCCGTACAAATCCTTGCCGTAACTCGTCACATCCTGCGCCACGAGAATCAATTCTTTTACGCCGTCGTCGGAAAGTTTTTTTGCTTCGACATCGAGCGATTCGAGCGTTCTCGAACGATACTTTCCGCGAATTGACGGAATCGTGCAAAACGTGCAAAAATTGTCGCAACCGTCCGCGATACGCATATAGGCGTAATGCGGCGGTGTCGTCAATATTCTGTCGTCCGCCGGTTTTGCCGCGGGAACGTTCTCGCCTATGCACGCGCGGATTTTTTCATACTCGCCTATGCCTAAAAACGCGTCGACCTCGGGCATTTCTTTTTTGAGTTCTTCGCGATATTTCTCTACAAGACAACCCGTTGCGATAAGTTTTTTGCATTTACCGGCGGCTTTATGCTTCGCCATTTCGAGTATTGTTTCTATCGCTTCTTTTCTAGCGCTTTCGATAAACGCGCAGGTATTGACGATGATAACGTCCGCTTCGGAATAATCGGAAACCACGACGTAATCACCGTCGGACAAATACCAAAGCATTTTTTCGGTATCGACGCGATTTTTGTCGCAGCCGAGCGATACCACCGAAATTTTTTTACTCATAATCCTCGCCGAAAACCTCTTTGAACTTTTCTTTGGTTATATAAACTTCACGCGGTTTTGCGCCGTTTTGCTTGCCGATAAACCCAAGTTCTTCCATTTGTTCCATAATTCTTGCGGCCTTGTTCCAACCGTAACGAAACCGACGCTGAATATAAGAAGCCGAAGCAGTACCCGTTCGGATTACCATTCTCACTACGTCAATGAGTTCGTTGTCGTAACCGCCGTCATCCTGACCGGATTCTTCCGAGCCCTTTTCCGCTTCTTTCACGACGATAGCATCCTGGAATTCGGAATCGAAATCAGCCGCATTGTGTTCTTTAACGAACGATACAATGTCTTTGACTTCGTTATTATCGACGTACGCGCCCTGAATACGTATTTCGTCGCTTTCGCCGAGCGGAGCAAACAACATATCGCCCCTACCTCGCAACGTTTCGGCTCCGGTATTATCGAGAATAATACGCGAGTTCTGCGCACTGGAAACCGAGAACGCTATACGGCTCGGGAGATTTGCCTTAATCGTACCGGTAATAACGTCGACCGACGGGCGCTGCGTCGCGAGCACGAGGTGAATACCGGCGGCACGCGCTTTGCTTGCGATAGCCATAATAAGACTTTCGAGAGTGTTTCTGTTCGCATTAGACGAAGTAATGAGATTGGCAAACTCGTCGACAACCAGCACGATAAACGGCATTTTGGGAAGAGAGCCTTCCTTGACAGCCGTCATCGAGTTGTATTCCTGAATATCGCGTACCTGATTTTCGCTGAGCATAGCATAGCGACGTTCCATTTCGTTGCTTGCCCACTTGAATGCGTTGATCGCCTGGTTTACGTCGGTAATGGCTTTTGGGATCATCATGTGCGGCACGCCGCTGTACGCGGTGAATTCGACCTGTTTCGGATCGATCAGTATTATGCGTACATCGTCTGGTGACGATTTATATAAAAGACTGATAAGTAACGAGTTCAAACATGAACTTTTACCGCTACCGGTGGTACCTGCAATCAAAAGATGCGGCATTTTTTCAAGACGGGCGAGCATTACTTTGCCTTGAATATCCTTGCCGAGTGCAATGG
>CAKQVV010000210.1 GCA_934277845.1 uncultured Clostridia bacterium | reverse complement strand
GTCGCTTGCCAGTCGCTTCGTCGCTTTCGGCGGGCGTAAGCGGTTCCTCTTCCGAGTACACTACTTTGAGTTTGTCCACGCCGCGTTTACGGCACTCTCTTCGCATGACTTTGCACAGCGGACAAACCTTGGTGTCGTAAAGATCCGCAACCTTGAACGCCGCCGGATCGAGTTTGTTGCCCGCGCCCATGCATGAAATTATCGGCGTGCCTGCGGCTTTTGCGTTGACGGCGAGCGCGATCTTGCCCGCTACCGTATCGATCGCGTCGACGATATAATCGTACTGCGAAAAATCAAATTCGTTTTCCGTTTCGGGAAGATAAAAGGTCTTATACGTTTTCACCTTGCAGTCGGGGTTTATCGAGCGTATACGCTTTGCCGCTTCGTCAACCTTGTAGTTTCCAACGGTGTCGGGCAACGCGATGATCTGGCGGTTAATGTTGGTTATCGCCACGGTGTCGTTGTCTATAAGATCGAGCGCACCCACGCCCGAACGCGCGAGCGCTTCGGTGACGTAGCCGCCCACGCCGCCTATGCCGAAAATCGCCACGCGCGCGTGCGCCAGCGTTTCCATGGCTTTCGCTCCAAGCAATAATTCTGTTCTGGAAAACTGATTCGGCATAATAATCTCCGTCGCCCGGTTGTCGTCCGTTCCGCTAGATTATATAACGAAACCTTTCGCTTTGGCAAGCGAATAGATTAAACTCGCGAAACACAGACCTCAAAAACCGAGAAAAAAGAGTTCGCGGGGAACTCTTTATTGCCTGGGTACGGTGCTACCCGGTAAAAACCACAAAAAAACGGGCTGAAACCGAACTTCGCCCGCAGAGCCGGAAACGCCGCGAAAAGCGGCTGTGCCCGGTCCAAGTTTTTACCGACGAAACAAAAATCAAATATCGGTTGCCACCTCTCTCAAACGTTGAACTTTTACGAATAACGGATAACTGTCGAGAATAACGGAAAACCAAAACTTTGAACCGAAACAGCCATATTAACTGTCAAAAAGTGTTTCGTCGGACGGAAAATACGAACCGATATTAAAGATATTACAGCGTTACTTCCAGCGTCGCGGTCATATTTACGGCGTCGAGCGCGTTCTGCGCTCTCGCCAGCGTGTCGGATACTTTTTCGTACTCGGCGGAAACCGCGTTCACGTCGTAGTTCAAATAGCGGTAATCGAGCACAGTAGACACGCTTATATGCGACTGTTCGCGCATTTTCGGCAGTTTGTCTTTCATCTGCGCCAGTTTATTTTTACGCGCCGTAAGCTGCGGAATAAAAACGAGCATCTCGTCTATCGTTATGCCGAATTCCGGAATAACGGTAGTCGAATTGAACACGTTGAGCGCGTGTTTGAGTTTTCTTATCTTCGCTTCGACTTCGTTCAGGGCGTTTTGCGTTGCCGCAAAATCGTAGTCGGGACGCACCGATTCGATGTCCTCGCCCACCGCGGCAAGAAATTCTCTGCCGTTTTGCTCGCGCATGATTATCGACGCTTGCTCGTCGCCGAGTTTTTTAAGCAATTTTCCCGCTTCCGCAGACGTGTATTTCATAATTTTTTACCTCTCTTTATTTTATTTGATTGTTTTTTTTACAAGGTCGCCGACCGCGTTCGTTTTATAGAGGACGATACTGTCGACAAGCATGCATCTCTCGTTTTGCAATATAACTTCCGGAGCTTCGAGTTCGACAAGACGCTCGATTCTTTTGGCAAAAGTGATAATTCTGTCATAGTACTTGTCTACGCTTTCGGTATACCAGCAGTCACTCTTGAACGATCCGCCGCACAAAACGTTTAATACTTCTTTATAGTAGTCGTACAAAGCGTCGTAATCGGCAAGCGAACGATCAAGTTTAAGTTTTTCGATATGCGTTGCTTCGTCGATCGTATT
>CAKQVV010000209.1 GCA_934277845.1 uncultured Clostridia bacterium | reverse complement strand
GCCAAAATGGGTAGCACGGCATTTTTTGCGGAAGCAATTTCGATGCTTCCGTTAAGTTTGTTTCCTCCCTTGATTTTTAAATAATCCATAAACCGACCCTCTGTAAGTTCGTTTTGCTCCCGTCATAGGGAAAACTATACTATCAATATATTACCAGTCTATGATTTTATGTTGAATGACGTTCTATAAAATAGAATTCGTTAAACTTTCGGTGAATCAACAATCGCGTTGTACAATAAATTTCATATGTGCATGTCATACCTTATCAATAATCTCGAAACATCTGAATAGTTACAAGTCCGATAATTTTACATTAAAATGAAAAAATCAATAAATGCAAGCATTCCGGCATCAGCAATGCGGACAGTAAAAACGAATAACATAAGAAAGGCGCAACAGCAACGTCACGCCTTTCTTAGGTTTGTCAGAGTAGGTATTTTAATTAAAAATATAGTTTCCGGTTGCGGAAAATTCGTTTAAACCGACCGCTAGTCTTCTTTGATAACTATATCGGTATTGCCGATCTTTGCAAGAAGATCACCTATCGACGCATCGGACACAGTAACCGGCGTTACTCTTTTTTGTTTACGTACTTGAACAACGGTTGCTTTTGGCGGTTCGGGTTTTGCCTTGCGTACAGGTGCGGGTTTAGCCTTGAACTCTTCTTTGATTTTATTCAGTTCTTTTATTATTTCCTCGTTGTCACCCGTTCTGCCGAGAGCATCGGAGATCTCCGATTTGAGTTCGGCAAGTTCTTTATTGAGACGTTCGTTTTCCGCGCCGCCGGTTTTCTCTGCCGCCTCACGTATTGCGTCGAGCGAATCCTGAATCGAGTAAATCTCGCCGAGAATCACGTTGTTATAACTCTCGTAACCGCTATTTTCTCCGTCGGATACGTTTGCCATGCTGATTGCGAACAACTGATCCCGAAGCGTCCCTACCTCTTTCGCGATTGTTTCGCCGACCTTATTTTCAAGCGTGGTCAAGCGATCTTCGAGCGAAGTCGTTACATAATTATTATCTGTGATATTTTCGAGTAATGCGAGTATTTTTTGCTGGTTTTGTTCCAAAGTGGTAATTCTTGCGTTTATATCGACATTTCCACTTTCGGACGCTTCTGTTTCTTCGCGCGAAAGGTCACGAGCAAACACCGCTGTATTTTTTTCACCTGCAACGGCTGCGCGGATGCATGTCACATCGTCCATAAGTTTTTTGCGATCGACCTTTGCTTCTTCCGCTGTTTCCTTGTTCTGCAAAGAAAGATTACCGACCGCTTCGCCTATAACTTCGAGCGAAGACAGTATATTGTTTTCGGAATCGGTAACGATGTTTTTAACGTCATCGAAAAGTCTGTCGAGTTGCGCGACGATTTCGGACAATGTCGGAACAGACGCGATTACACCCATTTCATCCGAGCCGACGCTCTTCTCGTCGAGTTTATCGATAATCGTCAGACAGTCGCCTTTAAGATCGATAATCGCTTGCGAAATGTTTTCAATATTCCCGATATTATAAAGTTCGCTTTTAAGACTGTTGATTTCGCTGACGATGCCGCTACCGGTCTGCTGTGAAACAGAGTCACCGTCGGCGCGCAAGTTAGCGTCGAGAATAAGATTTTTGAGTTCGTTGAGTTTGTCGAAAATTCCCTCGCCTTCACCGCGTTTGTACGCACGGAACGGCTTGTTGATCGCAGCGATTTTATAATCGACAAGGTCGGACGCTTCAAGCGACGTAAGACGATTGAGCAGTTCTTTGAATTGCGCCCTGAGTGCCTTTTGCCTTATCGGGTCTTTCTCGCCCAAAAGCGAAATATTGGTGTTAAGCACGTCTGAATAAACGTTTTCACATTCAAACTCGTTGCGATTGTTTTGTATATTGTTTTTAAGCGCGATTATATCGGGCAA
>CAKQVV010000208.1 GCA_934277845.1 uncultured Clostridia bacterium | reverse complement strand
TTTACTTTTCTATTCTCTTTTCAATGTGCTCCGCCGCCTCGCTCTCTCGCGCGACAGCCTATTTATATTACCATATTCCCTCTCTATTGTCAACTGTTTTTCGACAAAAAACTGAATTATTTTAAATTAGTTTTCTATATAATTATATACAAATGAGGAAATATACCGATCGGCAGCATCCTTCACAGTAACGACCGTGCGGAAAAATACAAAAGAAATTTTCTCAAATTTTTTTTGAAAAAGATTGAAAAAAGATTTGACAAATTTTTCGATTTATTATATACTCATTAAGCGTTGTGAGTGATGCAGCATCTGCGGATGTGGCGGAATGGCAGACGCGCCAGCCTTAGGAGCTGGTGTCCTCGACGTGGGGGTTCAAGTCCCTTCATCCGCACCACAATGTTAATCCTTTTTTGCGGAAGTGGCTCAGTGGTAGAGCGTTACCTTGCCAAGGTAGATGTCGCGAGTTCGAATCTCGTCTTCCGCTCCACTAAGACGCAATTCGATTGCGTCTTATATATTGATAAACTGCTTACTTGTTAAGCAGCATGGACGATTAGCTCAGTTGGTAGAGCAACTGACTCTTAATCAGTGGGTCCGGGGTTCGAGCCCCCGATCGTCCACCAACGTTAGCCCCGTAACATAATATTACGGGGCATCTTCATACCACAAGCAAAATCTATACAAATAAACGGAAGTCAGCATACTATAACTTCCGTATATTTATCATATAAGTTTAATTCCGGTAGCACGCTCTATTTTCAGGACAAGCGAATCGGTGGTAAGTCCGCCGCTTTCAAGTATCGCGGTTTCGTCGAGTTTATCGATAAAACCGTCGCCATACCCTACCGTAACAATTTTAATATCTTTACCGTTATTCTCGAAATACGCCCGTACGCTTTCCCCGAAGCCGCCGCGAACGATACCGTCCTCAACGGTGATCACTACGGATTTCCCGGCTAGCGAGTCAAGAAACTCTCGATCGAGCGGTTTAACTATACGAGCATTGACCACGGTTGCGCCATGCAACCCGAGTGCCGCTTTTATTGCGCGATTGCCGACGGCAAGAACCGTCAAATTCGATTTGGCTTTTGCAAGAATTTCCCACTTAAAATCCGAAACGTCGGAATGTTCGTCAAAAACGTAATTATATGATTTTGGATAACGAATCGCAAGCGGCGCGTTAAACGAAGCGGCAAACTCAATCATATTTGCAAGTTCCGCTCCGTCTTTAGGCTGCATAATTGTCATATTCGGAATCATGGCAAGAGCCGCCAGATCAAATGCGCCCTGATGTGTAACGCCGTCGCCGCCGACCGCACCTGCGTGATCTATTAAAAAAGTAACTGCGCGCTTATCGATGCAAATGTCGGTTATCGTCTGATCAAAAGCACGTTGCCAAAACGACGAGTAGACGGCAAAAAACGGTTTATATCCGATGGTTGCAAATCCTGCGCACATGGCGGCGGCATGTTCTTCCGCTATGCCTACATCGAAATACCTATTCGGGTATTTCGATGCAAAATCGTCAAGCCCGGTACCGATTGCCATAGCCGCTGTAACCGCAACGATTTTATCATTGATAGCGGCAAGTTTACACAACTCACGCGACACCACTGACGAAAACGAGATTTCTCGACAAACTTCACATGTTTGAGGACTAACGCCGTGATATTTGTCAGGGCTTTCCATTGCCTCGCTGACTCCGTTTCCTTTATGCGTCACTACGTGCAAAAGAACCGGGCCCATATTGTTTTTCAACCTGGCGAGGACGTCGGTCAAACCGCCTATATCGTGACCGTCAAACGGGCCGTAATACTTGATTCCGAGATTTTCAAAAAACTTATTCGGAAGAAGCGAAGTTTTAACGTTGTCTTTCGCTTTATCGAGAAAATCTACAAATCTATCGCCGAAAAACGGCAACGCGCCTAC
>CAKQVV010000207.1 GCA_934277845.1 uncultured Clostridia bacterium | reverse complement strand
CGGCAAACTCGTACTCGTGAATCCCGGCAACGCCGTCGATCACGGCGGTTTCCACTTCTTCGCCGCCGGCAAACAGGGTGTAAGACGAAGCAAGCGGCGCACCGTTGCCGTACTTTTCGACCGACAGCCATTTATTCAGACTTTCTACGTTGATTTTTATGCGGTTTACCGACGAAAACGTGCAAGCCGCGATTTTTTTTACGCTCGACGGAAGCGTGATTTCGCTTATTTTGCTGCCGCCGGAATAGGCGAACAAGCCGCCGGGGATCGTTTCGACGGTTTCGCCCACGATAAACTCTTCGATATTTTCGCTGCCGAGAAACACCCGGTTGTTGTAATTGTTTTCGTCGGTGCGCGCCGAAACGGCGTTCCACACGACTCTTTTCAGCGCGGGGCAATTCCGGAACGCGCCCACGCCCACCCATTCGACGGACGACGGAATCACGACGCTCTCGACGGTTTTGTTGTCCTTGAAACTCTTGCCGCCCACGCCCACGACGGGTTTGCCGTTGTAGACGGCGGGAACCACGATGTCGGACGAAGTTTCTTTACCTATCCCGGCAACGTAATACGACTCGCCGCCGGTGTAAAGTCTGAAATCGAGATTGGATCCGACAGCACCCGGCTTGCCGCAACCGGACACGGGAAAAGCGAACAACGCCATGGTCACGGTTATAATCGTCTTAAAAAACTGTTTCAATCGCTCGCTCCTCCGCAGGTATTTTGTCGCCATGCAATCGTATTTTGCCATGATGACAAGCAAATTATATCATTTTTTATACAAAAAAGTCAAGATTATACAAAAAAAGCACACGTTTTCACAATTTTTGTCGGAATTTATCACATTACGTCGTGCTTTTATAAAAAAAGTACCTTCCCGCCGTGACGGGAAGGTACTTTTTGCCGCAAAACGCGACGATTTCAGCCGCATTTAATCGCCGTTAGCGAAAAAATACGGTTTTTCTTCATCGGTTTCCTGCTCTTCGCCGCCGAAGTCATCGGCCGCAATAATTTCGTCCGCGTCGGGAGTTTCGTCCGCGACGTCGGGATATTCCGTGCCGGCGTCATGATCGCCGACGGATTTCTCTTGCACGGCGTTCTTTCCGTTCACCGACGCGGCATAGGCGCGAAGTTGTTTTTTGACGCTCTCGTAAGTTGCGATCGCGAGCGCGCCGTAGAGTACCGCGGCGGACGCTGCCGCACCGTAATCGACCGAACGGAAATCGAAACGCGCGGCGACCAGCGCGGCAACGAGTTCGATGACGAACGCCACGACTACGGGGATTACCGTCACGTTTTTAGTGACGACGCTCTTGTCGACGCCCGTTTTCTCAGCCAGCAGTTCGGCTTTTTTCACGAGCGGTCGCTTGACGATATTCACGACGACTATCGTCGCAAGCACTACCGCCGCGGCGTGGAAACCGTAGGTCCCGAAAAGGTTCCTGACCGAGTTGATTATTCCTTCCATGCTTTTCCTCCTTTATTTTCCCGCCGCCCGCCCTTAGCGCGCTCAACGCCCGAATTCGTCGAAAAGTTTGTAATAGTACGGCCCCGACAGGTGCTCGGAATAAATCGGGTTTTCGGCGACTTCTTTTTTCGCTTCCGCCGCGCTCATCGTGAGCAGTTTGTCGCGAAGCACGGTGTAAATGCGCTGATACTTCTGTTCTTTCGCCGCGGTGTCGCCGTCGGCGAGTTTACCCGCTTTCTCGCGCTGCGCGAGTTCTTCGGTGTAAAGATCGGATTCGGTTTTGGCTTTTTCCACCTTTTCTTTGTTCTCTTTTTCGGTGAGCGAGTTGTTGTACTTGATCGCTTCGGTTTTCAGTTTTTCGCGCTCGGATTTGAGTTTTTTTATCTCTTCCGTGAGTTTTGCGGTGTAAGCGATGTCGAAATCGTCCATCGCCTTTTGTCTTTTCATGCCGAGTTCGCTTATTTTAGCGT
>CAKQVV010000206.1 GCA_934277845.1 uncultured Clostridia bacterium | reverse complement strand
CCGACGGATATATTGAAGTTTTCAAGAGATAGAAACGCCGTTCACCCGACGCAGAAACCTGTCGCGCTTCTCGAATATCTGATTAAAACCTATACGAAAGAGGGTGAGGTGGTAATGGATAACTGTATGGGTTCGGGAAGCGCGGGCATTGCCTGCGGAAACACGGGCAGACAGTTTATAGGTATCGAAGCAGACGATTATTACTTTCAGACGGCAAAGGAACGAATAGAAAAAGCATAAAGGAGGACGAATATTTGAAAAAACACATACGAGATACCCCCGTTATCGTAATTCCGAAAGGTTACACGATAGACGACTTGATGGACTTCGACGACGAGGGATATGAAAACGGCGAGCCGGCAATGGTAGAGGAGGTGAAAGTTGTCTTTGAGCAGTGAAGAAAAGAATACGGCGTATGAGAAACTAACGCCGCAGAGAAAGCAACTCGTTGATAAGGTAATGGAAAACCTTGAAAAAGGCAATCTCTTTTGGACGCAAGGTTGGGTATCGTCGGGCGCGCCGGAGTCTGCAATTACAGGAAAGAAATATCGTGGAATCAACAACCTTTTTCTGTCGCTTATAGCAATGAGTGAGAACTACGGGGATAACCGTTGGGCAACGTTCAAGCAGATGGAAGAAAAGGGTTGGACTTTCAAGAAAGACGAAGAAGGCAACAGCCTTGCAAAGGGTAAGGGCGCAAGCATTGAGTATTACGAAATGCGAGATAAAGAAACGAAAAAGCGTTTTGACAGAAGCGTTCTCGACGGAATGACGGCAAGCGAACAGCAGGAATATATGGATAAAAACGTGTATTGGCTACGCAAATTCTATCGTGTATTCAACTGTTCGCTGATGGACGGCGTACCTGCAAAAGAAAAGCCGCAAATCGACGTCAACGACCGTAACGACAGAGCTGAAGCAATCCTTGATTATTGGGATAAAAACGAAGCGAAGATCGTGTACGGCGGCAATAAAGCATTTTATCGAACGGATACGGATGAAGTGCATTTGCCTGAACGCGGAGATTTCAAAAGTATGCAGGAATTTTACTCGACCGCATTGCACGAAATCGGACACAGCACGGGACACGAAAGCAGGCTCAACCGAGATTTATCGGGCAGATTCGGTAGCGAGGACTATGCAATGGAAGAATTGCGCGCCGAAATTGCTTCAATCTTTATGGAGCAGGATTTGGAAATAGAGCCGAGCGAGGGGCGATTGCAGAACAACGCGGCGTATATCCAATCGTGGAAAGAGGAAATCAAAGAAAACCCTAACGCGCTGTTTACGGCAATTACCGACGCGGATAAAATCGCAAAATACGTTTCAGGGAAAGAACAAGCATATAGACAGACCAAAGATATTCAGTTTTACGCAATCGTTGAAGAAACGAACGCTTATTCCGAGCAAGTTTACAAATGCTGTATCTGCGACGAAGAAGGCAGAGTGAAACCGCTTATCAATTACGGCTTTTCCGACCGTGACGCGCTCGAAAAAGAGTTGGACAAACTTAAAGAACTCGACTTGTGGAAAGACAAAACGTTTGAAGAAGTCGGAATCGACGAACTTAAAGAAAAAGGTGCGGCGGGCAAAGTGGAGCAAGAGAAGTCAACGGAATACATACGACCTTCCGAACTTGTAGCGACGGAAGTCGCGGCGCAAGCATTGCCCGTCAGTATGGACGGCAGAGGCAAGGCGAGCCTTACGCGGATGAGCGACCGTGAAACGCTTGAAAGAGCAGAAAAACATTTCGGAACGGACGCAAAGTTTTCCGATCTCTACAACGGGAAAACCGTGTTGGGGAGCGAAGAAAAGAGCGAATATGCGTTGATGTTGCGCCTTGCCTTATTCTGCGGAAACGACAAAGAGCAGCTACTTCGCTTATTCAAATCGTCGGGGCAATTCCGCGACGAAAAGCCGAACGCTTACTATATGAAAATGGCAGAAAACGG
>CAKQVV010000205.1 GCA_934277845.1 uncultured Clostridia bacterium | reverse complement strand
TGAGCGCAAGAACGCGAACTTGAGTAGGACTGAGCCAAACGGGCATTGCTCCGGCATATTTTTCGAGGATTAACGCCATCGTGCGCTCGTAACACCCGATCGAACTGCGGTGAATAATGTACGGTCTGGCTTTGTTACCGTTCTCGTCGATATAACTCATATCGAAACGCTCGGCAAGGAACATATCGATCTGAATCGTAATGAGCGTATCTTCTTTGCCGTGTACGTTTTTAATCTGAATATCGAGTTTCGGCCCATAAAACGCCGCTTCGCCGATACCTTCGGTATATTCGAGTCCTATATGATCGAGAATGCGTTTCATTTCGCCTTCGGCGTAAGCCCACTCTTTCGGATCGTCAATAAACTTTTCTTTATTATTCGGATCCCACTTGGAGAAGCGATACGAAACATCGCCATCCAGTCCGAGGCTTTTCAGCATGAACATAGCAAGATCCAGACAACCGCGAAATTCGGTTTCGAGTTGCGACGGCATACAAATAAGGTGTCCCTCGCTGAGCGTAAACTGCCTTACGCGAATAAGCCCGTGCATTTCGCCGCTAGATTCATTTCTGAACAACGTAGAAGTCTCGCCGTAACGAATCGGAAGATCGCGATATGATTTGAAACCATTATTGTAAACTGTGTATTGGAAAGGACAAGTCATCGGACGAAGCGCAAGTACTTCGTCATCCTTGCTCTCGTCACCGAGAACGAACATGCCGTCTTTATAATGATCCCAGTGTCCGCTGATCTTATAAAGATCGCTCTTCGCCATATAAGGAGTTTTGGTAAGAACGTAACCGCGACGGCGTTCCTCATCCTCAACGAAACGATTAAGGATCTGGAACAATCTTGCTCCTTTCGGCATAAGAAGCGGCAAACCTTGCCCGATAACGTCGGAAGTCATGAAGTAACCGAGATCCCTGCCTATTTTGTTGTGATCGCGAAGTTTAGCCTCCTCGACCGCTTTGAGATATTCTTCGAGTTCGTTCTTCTTTTCAAATGCTACGCCGTAAATTCTGGTAAGCATTTTATTCTTCTCGTCGCCTTTGAAGTACGCACCGGTAATTTGCGTCAACTTAAAGCATTTGATTTTGCCGGTAGACGGAACGTGCGGTCCTCGGCACAGATCGGTAAAATCGTCCTGCGTATATAATGTAATCGTCGCGTCTTCGGGCAGTTCTTCTATAAGCTCGACTTTGTATGTTTCGCTCTGTTCTTTCATAAACGCAAGCGCCTCGGCACGCGATACAACTTTACGAACGATCGGATAATCGGCTTTGACAATCGCATGCATTTCCTTTTCTATCGCTTCAAGGTCGGAATTTGCGATAGGTTTGGCGAAATCGACGTCATAATAAAAACCGTTTTCGATTGCGGGACCGATAGCAAGTTTTGCATCTTTATAAAGTCTTTTTATCGCCTGCGCCATTACGTGAGCCGCGCTGTGACGATAAATTTCCATACCTTCTTTATCTCTGGTAGTCAAAATCGACAATGTGCAATCATGATCGAGCACGGTTCCGAGATCGACGTTTTCACCGTCTACAACGGCTGCGATTGCCGCACGAGCTAACCCTTCGCTGATTTGTTTCGCTACGTCATGACAAGTAGCACCATTGCTTATTTCGATTGTGCTTCCGTCTTTCAAAGTGATTTTCATATATAAGCCTCCTGTATTACAAAAAAATCCTTAAAGCCATATTGACTTTAAGGACGAATTTTCTCCGTGGTTCCACCTTAATTTGTCGCTGAAACAGCGACCTCATTACCTCGGAATACGCCGAGTCGTTTCTCTCGCAAGTGGTTTCGTTTATACACGCGCGGCACGTCGCTTTCAGCCGATGACGACGCTCTCTTTTGCGTAACGAGCAGACTACTTGTCTTACGAATAAGAATATGACAAGATAATAAACCTTGCTTTTGTTATGAATAGTATAGTTCAAAAAAAATCGTTTGTCAACGTTTTTTATGAATTTTCAGTATAATTCCGCGTGAAATCTTCCGGTAGCGAACGTCAGTACGAAAATTTTAC
>CAKQVV010000204.1 GCA_934277845.1 uncultured Clostridia bacterium | reverse complement strand
AAGACAAGATGGAAACGGTAAACAAAGATCTTAAAAACGCCCTTTCCCAGTCGATGTTCTTCTTTAAGCCCGTTATTGCAATGAACGACGCCAAGACCGGTTTTACCGCGTCTTATGGGAACATCATTCTTGCCGGCGATTACGACTATGAGTTTAAGAGCAAACTCGTCGAAAACGGTTTCGATGTCAAAACCGTCGCGGTTTCCGATGATAAAAAGTCGATAGAAGTGGTTTTTAATTCCGCAGTGTCCGATGAAAATGCGGCGAAACTTAACGACATTATGACTATTTCCGACAATTACGGCGGAATGGTAAATGACGGCGGTCAGACCAGTTCGACCGTAAGTTCCGAAACGCTTAAAAGCGCGCTTCTCGCAATTTCGATTTCTCTTCTTTGCATGCTGATTTATATTATTATTCGTTTCGAGTTGCTCAGCGGCATTGCGGCGGTTCTTGCGCTTGCGCATGATCTTGTCATCATGTTGTGCGGAATGGTAGTGTTCCATATCGAAATCAACTCGACGTTTATTGCGGCGGTCATCACGATTCTCGGTTACTCCATCAACAACACGATAATTATTTTCGACCGCGTTCGCGAGAACAAAAAGTTCTATGCAAACAAACGCATCAACGGAAAGATGGTTAAGCCTGCGTATATCGCGGATAAATCTGTTCAAGATACTATATGGCGTTCGATCAATACGACTCTCACGACGCTCATTATGATTGCGATGGTTGCAATCATCGGCGTGCCCGACATCAGAGTGTTCGCGCTGCCGATCATATTCGGTTTGCTTGCCGGAACCTATTCCTCGGTATTCCTAGCGCCGACTATTTGGGCGGTTATGGAAAAAGCTTTCCCGGCTAACGTAAAACAGCCGAAGGCTAAACGCTCGCCGGCTAAATCAAAAGCCGACAAATAAACGCACGAGATAAGCCTTCGTCTTTGAAGGCTTATTTTTGTTTAAACGAACGTGCTTGGACTCGGACAATGTGATCAAGTATCCACAATTATATATTACGTCGTCACCTATTTATTTTTAACGGAGCAAATATGAACGTCAGCGTTTCGCAAAAGAATCCAAATTCAATCGATTTGACCGCAGTAAAAAACATTGCCGCGGATCTTAAGCTCAACGAGAAACTCGTCGAGTTATTGTTTTTGCGCGGAATCGACGACGAAAAAGCGTTGAAACGATTTTTGTACCCCGACGAAAGTATGTTTTACGATCCGTTCCTTATGAAAGGAATGTCCGATGCCGTCAGGAGAATCAAGCAGGCGATAGTTAATAAAGAAAAAGTAGTTATTTACGGGGATTACGATGCAGACGGAGTTTGTTCCGCTGCGATTTTAGCATTGTTTTTATCATCGCGAGATCTTGATGTTTTCGTGCATATTCCAAATCGTGTGGGTGACGGTTACGGATTGAATACCGAAAGACTTGAACGTATTATTGACGAACATATTCCGGATTTGATAATTACTTGTGATTGCGGTATTTCCGGAGCGAACGAAGTGCGTGTCGCGCTTGATCTCGGCGTCGACATGATAGTTACTGATCATCACGAGGTTTCCGGCGAAATTCCCGAGTGCGTCGTAGTAAATCCAAAGCAAAACGATTGCGGATATCCGTGTAAAAATTTGTGCGGAGCCGGCGTTGCGCTTAAGGTTGTTGAAGCATTGTCAGACCGCGAAGAAATGCTCGGTTATTCCGATCTGGCGTGCGTTGCCACGATTGCCGATCTCGTGCCCCTTACCGACGAAAACAGACTGATCGTTCAGTTCGGATTGAAGCGCATTAACGAAAGACGCAATCTGGGACTTTCGATATTATTCGATACGCTTGATCTCAAAAACGTCGTCAGTAGCGATATTGCCTACAAGGTTGCGCCGAGAATAAATGCGGCGGGAAGAATGGGTGACGCCTATAGAGCGTTTGAACTTCTGACGATTACCGATGTCGGCAGACTTAAACAAATTGTCGATGAAATCGAGTGCGACAACACCGACAGAAAACAAATGTGTGACGAAATGTTTGACGAAGCGGTGGGAGATCTTGCTTATGAGGATCTTGTGCATAATCGTGCCGTTGTGCTGAGTCATCCGTCCTGGGAAAAGGGCATAACCGGCATTTTGGCGGCAAGACTTGCGAGCGAGTACAATCGCCCGGCATTTATCATGGTCAAGTCCGGTGACGATGTGTATAAAGGAACTTGTCGCGGCATCGAAGGTGTAAACG
>CAKQVV010000203.1 GCA_934277845.1 uncultured Clostridia bacterium | reverse complement strand
TAATAAAAATATAAATAAACGTTTTAAAAACTCTCTCGACGAATTGTTGCCAAAATCGCTTATTCCGTATATAATTGAGGTGGTCGGTATTTCGCCCGAAAAGCCGCTTAATTCGATTACGAAAGAAGACAGAGGAGATCTCGTTCATACGTTGAAAAATTTGCGTTTCGGCATAGCGTCGCTCGGCAGCATCAACGAAGCGGTCGTGACTTCGGGCGGCGTCTGCGTTTCGGAAGTAAATCCGAAAACTATGGAAAGTAAACTTGTTTCCGGGCTGTATTTTGCCGGCGAAGTACTTGACGTAGACGCCCTTACGGGCGGATTTAATATTCAGATCGCATTATCGACCGGTTACGTTGCGGGAAAGAATGCAGGACAAGGAGTTTAATTATGATAAATCAGGTTTTGTCAATTCGCGGAGCGACTACCGTTGCGGAAAATACGGCAGAAGCGATTACCATACGTTCCGTCGAACTGCTTAAAGAAATCATCGAAAGGAACGGCTTGAATAATAACGGTGATCTCGAAGCAACCGATATGCTCATCAGCACAACGGCTGATCTGACCGCGGCGTATCCTGCAAAAGCCGTGCGCGAAAGCGGACTGATAAACACGTCGCTGTTCAGCATGCAGGAGCCGACAATTCAAGGCGCGCTTCCGATGTGCATAAGGTTTATGATTCGCGTGTCAAATTACGGCGAAAGAGTCGAACCTCGTCACGTTTATCTGCACGAAGCGAAAAAACTTCGTCCCGATCTGGCGGGTAAATAATTTATCGATTACGGAGGAATTTATGAATATAGCGATTGACGGGCCTGCGGGTGCGGGCAAAAGTACGATAGCGAAATTACTTGCGGCAAAACTCGGGATACTTTATCTCGATACGGGAGCAATGTACCGTGCTGTCGGTCTTAAAGCGCTGAATACCGGCGTCAACATTTCCGATGCGTCTGCGGTCGAAAAGATGCTTGCCGATACCGAAATCGACGTAAGACAAGAAGACGGAGTGCAACATATTTATCTCGACGGCGATGACGTTTCGGCGGCTATTCGCGAAAACAGGGTAAGCAAAGCCGCCAGCGATATTTCAGCGGTGCCGTGCGTGCGCTATAAAATGGTGGAACTTCAACGTGAAATTGCGTCGAAGTGCGATACCGTGCTTGACGGCAGGGACATAGGTACTTTCGTTTTGCCGAATGCCGAACATAAAATTTTTCTTACGGCAAGTGCTGATGAGCGCGCTCGCCGTCGCTATACCGAACTGAAAGCCAAAGGTTCGGTTTTGACGTTCGAACAAATTAAGGAAGATATAGTAAAGCGCGATTATAACGATTCGCACCGTGCGCTCGCACCGCTGAAAAAGGCGGACGACGCGACCGAAGTCGATACTACTTCGATGACGATCGACGAGGTTGTCGAAAAAATTTGTACGCTAATCGGAGAAAGAGGATGAAAAGAAAGAAAAACGCATTCTATTCATTTTGCCGCGGACTTTTGTACGTTCCGGTAAAATTGATATTTCCCGTCAAGATAGTGGGGAAAGAGCGTTTGCCGCTTGACGACAAAGTTGTTACCGTGTCCAATCATCTGTCGCTTCTCGATATTGCTCTTGTCGGAATAAACATAAAGGGTTATCGTCATATTCTGGCAAAGAAGGAACTTGCCGACAATAAGTTCTTCGGAAAACTAATGGATTTGGCGGGAGCGATTCCCGTCGATCGCGGAACGGCGGATATGTCCGCGATGCGAAAGGTGTTCGATGCGCTGGACAACGGCGAAGGTATTACGCTTTTTCCGGAAGGTACCCGCAACAAAAACGGCGAGAACTTGCAGGAAGTAAAATCGGGAGCCGCGCTTTTCGCGCTTCACGGGAAGTGTGACGTTGTGCCGATAATGATACTGCATAAACAACGTGCGTTTAAACGCAATTATCTCTATGTTGCGCCGCCGTTTTCGCTTAATGAATACGCAGTAGGCGGAAGAGTGAACGGCGCTGCCGTTGCGTCCGCGTCGAAGAGAATCGAAAGTGAAATGCAAAAAGCAAAAGCGTATATCGAAGATTATGTTTCCGGTAAGCGGTGGAAAGAAGAAAAGAACGTCGCAAAACAACAGAAAAAACTTTTAAAAAAATATAAAAAGGAAGCAAAACGCGCTACAAAAGCCGTGCGTCGAGCGTTGAATATACTTAAATGAAAATAATTCTCGGGAAACACGGCGGGTTTTGTTTCGGTGTAAGAAGTGCGGTCGAAACGGCAGAGAAATATGCGAGCGAACACACGTATAC
>CAKQVV010000202.1 GCA_934277845.1 uncultured Clostridia bacterium | reverse complement strand
ATATAAGATATACCGCCGCCGGTTAGCGAATACGGAACGTAATCGGGCGTTTCGTACTTGCACATATCCAGACACTTCTCTATCATCTTGCCGATCACGAAAAGGCGATGTATTACGATTTCGTTGACGAGCGAAGCTGACAAGGTTTTGACGCCGTTGTCGCCGCCGATCTCGTAAATGTCGTTATCTCCGGCGTTGATCGAGAGAACCACCTTACGTTTAAGGTTTTCCGCATCGGTAAACGATATTCCGAGCGTTTCGGCAAGGTCGCCGGTGATATGCGCACCGCCGAGCGAAAAACTTCCGAGCGACAAAATACCGTCGCCTCGAATTACCGCAACCGTCGTCGTGAAATAACCTACGTCGATAACCACCGCCGTGTTATCGCGCTCGGTTTCGTCAAACAAAAGAAGCGATTCCGCAAGCACCGACGACACATATTCAACCGAAACAATCCCTATATCCGCGAGTAACTTTCTTATAAAACCGGTAAAACGAACCTCCGCCGTGGTATAAGACAAGACTCCTCCGAGTTTGGAACTGATAACACCGACCGGTTGCAGGACTCTGCGATCGTTGTCGAGATTATAATAAATCGGTTGAATATTGATAACTTCCGCAACATTCTGATCGAAATCGTCCCCCGCGTCCATAAGCGCAAGCACATCATCGTCGTTTATCTTCCTGCGCTTCGGTAGCGAAATATTGACTTCTCTGCAATCGACTGCCGAAAACTCGCCCGGCACTCCGACGTATAAATGCGTTATTTTTATTCCTGAACTCGATTCGGCAGAGGCAATAGCTTTATTTATGGCCGGTCCGAGTTCCTCGGGCTTAACCCATTCTCCGTTTCCGAATCCTGCGTATTTGCTGGTGCCGAAGCCTTTGACGTTGATCGTATCGTTCACGCCGCGTTCGCCGATGAGAACGGTGATCTTGCTTGAACCGAAATCCAGTATAGCCGTTTCGTGAGCCACTTTTTTCTCCTTTACGCCGCGTATCGTCTGTTTCCATTACAAGGAATTTCGACAAATTCCGACGTTGATTTCCATTATTATAACTTGACTTTATAACGTTGTCAAGCAGGTTAAGACTATTTCCGAGTGTTTTCGTATCTGTTGTCCCGGGTAAACGATGCACCGTTACCGGACGTGTTGACGACTATTGTTCCGCCATGCATATAAGTTGTTTCGTCGGATAGATAAACCGACACCGCAAAACGAATTTTTTTATCGATATTCGTTGCTCCGCCCTGAAGTTCGAAGTACGTCCCGGTACGCGTTTTCATATAGACACGGGGCACAATGCCTTCGCGATCAACGTAAGACACGTCGATAAACTCGAACATGTCAACCATTACATTTCTTAAATCCAATCTTTCTATCGTGTTCAAAATACCGGAAATCAATGTGTTTTCCGCGGTATTTTCGACATATAACAAATCGCCTACCGTTTCGGATGCAGGCGTAACCGACGCAATCAACTTGATATAATCCGAGTATGTTTCCTGCTTGTCTCCTTTAGAGAGAATTTTTCCGTTGTTGGACGCGTATAAAACGCAATCTTCGGTTTCAAGCGCAATATACGGAAAAATTTTGACGTAATTTATGTAGACCTGATTCGGAAACTTTCGTTCGATATTCACCACTTTGACGTCACTGCAATTCGATTCGATCGATTCGATCGCTTTCTTTTCGTTCAAAAGAAAAATACTTTTACCCTTGGCTATTCCGTTTATATCTTTCGACGCGATGAGCGAATCATAAGCGTCATTTTCGTCGTTGTAGCACGAAGCGTAAACGTTCTGCACAGAAAAAATTACGCTGCTTAACACAACCAACAACGTCAAAAACGCAAGTATTGAAAATAAAACGATAAGTTTTTTGTTTCTCATATATGAATCATAAAAGCCGAACGCAATTATACCGTCCGAAAACAGAAATATGGTCGTGGCGCGCAAATTACTTTTTCGGTGCGAAACGTGGATTTATTTATCGATATTATACCAAAAAATAACGTGAAAATCAACCGAATAAAAGCAATTTTTTAAAATCGTTATTCACCGTCTTTATAGAAAAAAGTCACGACCGAAATGCCGCGACCGCAAAACTAATACTACCTTGCGTTTATAAAGTCTTATTTCGTTATTCTCTCTATGTCCGCTCCGAGTGCGGACAGCGTTTCTTCTATTCTATAATACCCCCTGTCTATATGACAAACGCCGGAAACAATACTTTCGCCGTCCGCACCGAGAGCCGCGATCACAAGGGCGGCTCCTCCGCGAAGGTCTTCCGCTTTCACTTCTCCGCCGTAAAGCCTGCGAACGCCCTTCACAACGGCTATCCGATCTTTGAC
>CAKQVV010000201.1 GCA_934277845.1 uncultured Clostridia bacterium | reverse complement strand
CCGTCTACAAGTTTTAGAAGCCACAGAAAAAGAAGCAAGCATAACTGTTGAAAAAATATAAGCATTCTGCTCCTCCTTAAAGTTAAAAATATAGGGCGGCAAAAATCTCTGCCGCCCCGCGCAAAATATCCGCCCTATGCGATTACGCAGTTACCCAAGCGGAAAGACCGTTGATAAGAAGCGGCGCACCCATTGCGACGACGAAGATGATAATGATACCGATAATAAGGTTTTTGACCATATCACGAGCATTGATCTTTTCTTCGTTCTTGTGTGCGATTGCAATCTTAATTCCTACGAAAGCACCCCACACGACAACTACGCCGGCAAGTGCCATTACGATATAGATCCAGAACGAATCCATAAGGGTTTGAAGTTTGCCGACGATTTCGGCAAGGTTTTCGTTGAGTCCTGCTGCAAGCAATGTATTCATATATTATTTGTTCTCCTTTTCGTTTTCTTTTTCGGTTTTCTTAATTTTTCCTGTTTTCTTTTTCTTAATGATGAAGAAAGTCACTCCACCGCCAATGCCCAAAACAAGTAAAATAGGCAATAAGATAGCGGACGCTGAAACTTTTTTCTTTTCTTTTACGCTATCGTTCGGCGTTTCGGTATTGTCTTTACCTTCCGATTCTGTCGGAGCGGAAGGTTTGTCGGTTTCTTCCGGGCTTTCAGGCTCTTTCGGTTTATCCGGCTGTTCGGGTTCGACGGGTTTAGGTTCGTTTTTAGCCAAATTTACTTCGTAAACCATCAGTTCCTCGCCGTTATCGTTCGTTACCGTAACGATATATTTCCCTTCAAGTACCGCAAAGTCGAGTTCTCCGTTCTCGCCCGGAATCAGCACTACGCCGCTTCCGTCGTCTGCGCTCGTAAATTCCACTTTTACGAACTCGGTGCGATTATCCCCGCACTCGCAAACGTAAGATACCGTCATCGTCTTTTCCTGTTCCCTTACTACCGCGTCGAAAACGTAGACGTGCGTATGCTCGTCGGGGTTTTCGGGTTTATCGGGATTTTCAGGCTGATCCGGATTTTCGGGTTGGTCGGGTTCTGTCGGTTTGTCGGGCTGTTCAGGCTCGGTCGGAGTATCGGGATTTTCTTCGATATAACCGTCGTCGCCGCTCGTTACAAAGTCCGAAATATAGTTATAATCACACTCTTTGCAGGTATATTTCGTATAACCGACTTTCCCCTCTTCCGCTTTTATGACAGTCTTTTCATAGTCGTGTCCTGCGGGTTTTACATAGTCGGTAACGTATCTGTCCGCGCAATTCTTGCAGGTATGTACAGTATAACCGTAAGATTCGCACGTTCTGCCGACCGTCTTTTCCTCGTAATCGTGTCCGATTGCTTCTTCGCCGTCCACCGTATATTCGTCGCCACAATTTTTACAAGTGTAAACGGTGTAGCCGTTTTCCGTACAGGTTGCGGGATGTTCTTCGGCTTCATAAGCGTGTCCCGTTGCGGGAACGTAACTGTCCGAATACTCATAACCGCAATCTTCGCAGTAATGAATGGTATATCCGCGGTGCGTACAGGTCGGTTCGATCACGATTTCCCCGAATCTATGCCCGTTTACATCGGTATAATTGTCGGTGTAGGTATCGCCGCAAAGGTTGCAGGTATATCTCGTATACCCTTTCGTAGTGCAAGTGCCTGCCACTTGTTCTTCCGTGTATTCGTGCGTACACTCTGCTACGGGTTCTTGCTCTCCCTCGTATGCAAACGCGGTTGCTCCGCCCGCGCCGATAAACGCGCTCATACACACCGTCAGCATTAACGCCGACAAAATGAATTTTAGTTTTTTCAAATGATTCCTCCTTTCAAGCTATTTTGTTGCTTGTTCCTGATATTCTTTCATTCTTGGCAACAGTTCGAGTTGAATTTTGTCTGCCGCCACTCTGATTTCGTTTGCGATACTCCTGTTGTAATGTTCGGTAATTGCAAGCAGCAGTCGTACTTTGTGTTCATACGCCGCTTGCCGCACCGCCTTTTCGTCTTTACCGTCAAGGTACACGCAAATATTGTCCACCACGCGCTGAAGCTCGGCTTCCACGTCGTCCCATTGTTTTGTAAGTTTCGCAACGCGCTTTGCTTTGTCGTTTTCATCGGCTCTCGCTTCTTCTGCTTCCTGCTCTTCGATGAGTTCGGAAAGCTTATCTTCGATTTTTTGTCCGATGTCGCCCGTGATGTCGAAAACGTAATTCTCTTTTTCAAACAGCACGGCTTCGCGCTTGCCGATTGCCGCTTTGCCTTCGGGGAAATAAACCTTTTTGAGTTCATACGACGGCGTGAACACCGTCCATATCGGTTCATAACCTCTGACAGAAACAATCGCGTCGCCTTTCTCGTCGCCGTTCAA
>CAKQVV010000200.1 GCA_934277845.1 uncultured Clostridia bacterium | reverse complement strand
CTTTTATAAGGCTTCGGGTCAACGTCCATCCAACTTGCGTCGTTTCCGATTACTTCTTTGTCGAACAACTCGTAAACAGACTTTCCGTTTTCCCATTCTTTAAAAATCTTAGCCGCTTTATTGACGAATATACAAACAGCCCCCGCTTCCGTACCGTAGTAATCAGACAGTCTGACGCATTCGTCGCACGAACAGGAATTATAATTATCTTCCATACCGAAGTGAATAACGTTCATGTAAGGATACGATTCTTTATCGTATAACCGATAAGAAAAAATAATCTTTTTTGCAAGTTCCTGCGCCATTAAATCGAGTTCTTTTTCGTCGCCGCGCGCCGTATAGCACAACTGATTTCCGTTGTTGGAATACCATTTCGGATGCTTTTCGCTGTACGTTTCCTTCGGCAACGCCACAAAAGAAGAGTGGTCGGAATTAGTTGCGGTGCTTTTATCGTATTTTTTGCAGAAAGGCATTACCCAGTAATGCTTGTGATGCAAAGATTTCATTCTTGCGGAAAAATATTTACTGTCGGGCGTTTCTTCCCTGTAATACCCCATTTCCGCAAACATACCGGAAGTTCTCAATGCTACGTCCGGAATTTCCTTAACGTCAAATATTTTGAAATTCAGGTTTTTAACGTCTTTATCAATCACCATGCAGTCCGAATAGTAAGCCTCGTAATGGAACGCATGCTCAAAAAACGAATAGATTGAAAATGCGCTGCCCACGTCGTAAGCGCCGACCATATATATGGAATCGTCAACCGTGAATATCTGATAGCCGTCGTAACCAAGTTCGCTTGCGCTTACGGTTAATCCCGTAGACTGAAAGGTTTCGGTATTGCCTATCGATAAATATTTTGCGTTTTTACTGTGTTTGACACCCGTATCTTTCAATACGATCAGATCGATATTCGTCGCTTGCTTAAAAAGATACAAAAAATCATTTTTAGCGGTAGTCAATTCGGCCGAAAGAACCGCCGGCACGATCAGAACGTAATCGGTGTTGCCGTCTTTTATAAATTCACGGTTTGTTTCAGTTATATTATTGATATGAACGCCGTCATAGGAAACTCTTTTTATAAGCGCGTCGTCATCGCGCTTGTAATGCCCGCTCTGACTTTCTTTACACCCTGCGGCGCTGCACAAAACGGAACTTATCAACAAAAACAATAAACATTTCTTCAAGAATTTCATTTTCTACTCCTTACAGGCTCACTCAACCATTATTTTATAACTGACCGAAACATAGTTCCCTGCTTCGTCGGCACACAAATACCGTATCGTATGCAACCCTTTGATCTGAGGAAAATACGAAAGATCTTTACTGTCGATAACAACCGTATCGAAATTCGGAGTTACCGCTAAAATCATAATTCTTAAATTTTCACTCTTCGAATAATTATCGCTCGCGGTAAACCCCGCAAGATTTACTCTGTTTCCGAGTTTAACCTTTACGACGGTTTTATCGAAATATCCTTTTTCAAGACTGAACGCAGGCTTTTCATTATCGGTTACGGTAATAAAACTCATTATGGAAACGTGATTGCCGCTCTGGTCCGTATACTGATACAGAATGGTATACTCTCCGTATTCGGAAAGTTTAATTTTATACGTCTGAGCGGAAGCATTATAAGCGTTTAAATCGTTCCCCGACAATAAATCTTTGCAAGGCGTTTTTCCGTCCGGGGCTAATACCGTAATTGAAAAATTATCTTTCACGTAAGGCGATAAAATATCAGTAACGTCGGGTCTGAAAATCGTAAGTTCTTCGTTTATGTTCCATTGACCGTCGGATTGTTTTTCCGTGATCGTAGGATCGGAAGAATCGTAACCCCTGTCGGAGATATTCTGCTCGCCTAATTTAGACAGAACGATACCGCTTCTGCTCTCGATTCCCTGTAACGTCAGGTGAAAAATCACTTTATCCGACGTTAAATCAAACGCGTAAGGAATTACCGTTCCGTTGCGCAAAACAAACCCTTTGGACGATTTATCGTAAAAAATACTGTCGGGACCGACAAAATTCGTCGCGGGATAGGCAGTGCCGTTAAATTCATAAAACGCTTTCGAGCCGTTCTTCTTATAAAAAATTTCAATCGCGTTTTCTCTGTCGTAATAATCTATCAATTCGATTTTCATCGCTGAAAAATTACTTAATTCTTCTTTTACTTCAAAAGACAGACTAAACGCATTAAGAGAAACGGGATTTATAAAATCCAGACGGTTTTCTCCGTTTTCTTTGTTGGAAACAAAGCAGACGTTTCTTATGCCTGCCGTCGATTTAAAGTCGCCCTGAAAATAATTTTGCAGCAATAGTTTGTTTCCGAAATTAACGTCTACGACGGGAATAGGCTCTGCCGTCTGATATAACACTTTATCC
>CAKQVV010000199.1 GCA_934277845.1 uncultured Clostridia bacterium | reverse complement strand
GCGGACAAGATCGACTACTTCGTTTTCGTAAACGAACGGCGCACGGGCAAAATCAAACGCATAATCGTGATTCTGACAATAGTCGCAATAATTCGCCATGTTTTTCATTGCCCTGCCGCAACAAAGACAATACTTTGTATTATGCAGTAACTCGCAACTATTGCAAACGGCATAGCGGTCGTAACCCGGAATATCATCACCGCAAATCACGCATTTGATACCCGACGGATAGAAAAGTTCCGAAATTACGCGGCTTGCTTTCATTGTTATTTAAGACGCAGAGTTTCTCTCGCGATGACGAGTTCTTCGTTGGTGGGAATAACGAAAGTACGAACTTTCGCTCCTTGCGCCGTCAATTCGAAATTTACGCCGTTCGGCACATGTTTGTTCTTTTCGTTATCGATAGACACTCCGAGGAATTCGAGCCCACTCATAACTCTTTCGCGAACCGGCACAACGTGTTCTCCGATACCGCCGGTAAACGCAATACAGTCAAGCCCGCCCATAGCGGCAGCATAGGAGCCGATATATTTTTTAACTCTGTACGCGAACATATCGATTGCAAGACGAGCACGGTCGTTGCCGTTGTCCATTGCAGCGGTAAGATCGCGGAAATCGGACGAAACTCCGCTTACTCCGAGCACGCCGCTCTTCTTATTAAGATAGTTCGTCGCCTCGTGAATATCCATTCCTTTTTTGCCCATAACATATTCAAGCACCGCGGGATCGATGTCGCCGCTGCGCGTACCCATAACCAGACCTTCGAGAGGCGTAAGTCCCATGGAAGTGTCAACGCATTTGCCGTCTTTAACCGCGCTTACGCTCGCACCGTTACCAAGATGGCAAACGACAAGTTTGAAATCCTTACGTCCCATAAGTTTAGCCGCTTCACCCGAAACAAACAAGTGGCTGGTACCGTGGAAACCGTATTTACGGATTTTATAGTCCTTATAATCATCGTAAGGGATAGCGTACATATAAGCATAGTCCGGCATGGTCGAGTGAAAAGTCGTGTCGAACACGGCAACCTGCGGAGCATGCGGCATTGCTTCCCTGCACGCCTTTATTCCCATAATGTTGGCAGGCATGTGCAACGGTCCGAGATCGACGTTACTTTCGATAAGTTTCAGCGTTTCGTCGGTAACCGGCGCGCTTTCTTTAAAGATGACACCGCCATGAAGAACTCTGTGACCTACTGCAGCAATTTCTTTCATGTCGGAAATGACGCCGTGATCCTTGTCGACCAGCGCGTCGAGAACCATTTTGATTGCCTCGGAGTGCGTAGGCATCGAGCATGAAACTTTAATTTCCTCGCCTTTGCCCTTGTGAACGAGATCGGACGATTTTTGACCGATACGCTCGCAAACGCCTTTAGCGAGTACCGTTTCGGTATCCATTTCGATAAGTTGATATTTAAGAGAAGAACTGCCTGCGTTTACAACCAATATTTTCATCGTTTTTCTCCCTGTACTCAGTTCGCCTGAAGTGCTGTCATCGCAACTACATTAACAACGTCGTCGGACGAGCAACCGCGCGACAAATCGTTGACAGGTTTATTGAAGCCCTGGCAAATCGGTCCGATAGCTTCCGCTCCGGCAAGACGCTGCACGAGTTTGTAACCGATATTACCAGCCTGAAGATCGGGGAAAATAAGAACGTTGGCTTTGCCGGCGACGTTGCTGCCGGGCGCTTTAAGCGCGGCAACAGTTTCAACAAGCGCGGCATCTGCCTGCAATTCGCCGTCAACGTTGAGGAACGGAGCCTGCTCGCGAACGAGCTTGGTTGCTTCGACGACTTTATCGACGAGCGCGTGTTTTGCACTGCCCTTCGTGGAAAACGAAAGCATCGCAACTTTCGGATCGATACCCGCAATCTTTTTCGCACTGTCGGCGGAAGCAATCGCAATCGCCGCAAGTTGTTCTGCGGTAGGATCGGGATTAACCGCACAATCTCCGAATACCATTACGCCGTTCTCGCCGTACTTGCTGTTTTCGGGTAAAATCATGATAAAACAACTGCTGACGGTGGAAATTCCGGGAGCGGTTTTGATAATCTGAAGCGCCGGACGAAGCACGTCGCCGGTAGCGTTAATCGATCCTGCAACCATTCCGTCGACTTTACCTGCTTTTACAAGCATAACGCCGAGATAAAGCGGGTTCCTGACAAGTTTAGCCGCCTGTTCTCTTTCCATGCCTTTCGCTTTTCTGAGTTCGTAAAGCATGTCTGCGTATTCGGTAAGATCCGTAACGTTCGGATTGAGGACGTTTATACCCTCAAGATTTGCGTCGGGACACTTTTTCATAATAACTTCCGGATCGCCGATAAGAGTGATCTTCGCGATTTTCTGACGGGTTACGCTTTCAGCCGCTCTGATAATGCGCTCCTCTTCGCCCTCGGCAAGA
>CAKQVV010000198.1 GCA_934277845.1 uncultured Clostridia bacterium | reverse complement strand
GTTGTTCTTTTAATATCGGAAGTTGAGCGGCGAGTTCGTCGGGCATTTTTTTGCGCGTCGCTTTGTATCCGTCATAAATTTTGTGGCGGAATGTTGGCGCGGGCAGATCGAACGCCACGGCGATATACTTTGGCTTGTACTTGCCTATCATGCTTATAAGCATAGTCGTAAAACCGTAGACCGCCTGCGTCGGCTCGCCCTTCGCGTTCGTGAGCGGCGGCAACGCATAAAACGCGCGGTTTATAAGACTGTTTCCGTCTATAAGTAACAAATTGTCCATAACTCTCACCGCTCCTTCGTGGTATTTCAGTCCGGTAATGGCATTTTCGCCTTTTCCACTAAACTATTATACAACCTTTTTTGCAAATTATCAATCATTTGCTTGTCAAAGTCGGCTGATTATGCTATTATAATAAAGTTGCAAGTTCAATATTATATGCCGCCGTGGTGAAATTGGCAGACGCACGGGACTCAAAATCCCGCGGTAGTGATACCGTGTCGGTTCGACCCCGACCGGCGGCACCAAAATACCCCTCGCACATTACCGCAGTTCCCATAGGGAATTTCAGGTAAAGGCGCAAGGTTCAGAGTCAGGCGTGGCGTGATGCCACGCCTTTTCTCTTGCTGTTTATTGGTTTCAATCATCTTCGTCAGAGAGTTCGTCTCCCCATATCGGTCGGTCGATCGCTCCGACGAAATTGTAAAAGATTTCTTGCTTATTTTTTCTTAAATATGCTTTTATTACTAAATAGACAATAATTTTAACATACGGCATAAAAGGATGACTATATAAGAGACATTTTATCTTGACGTTTGTCCCTGATTTTGCTATATGATGTTGAAACATTAAGTGGATGTTTGAGATGATAAATTTGTCTAAAAACGGCGTTTATGCGCGGTTTACGCGGCTTTTACTCTTCTGAAAGTTCCGCCAGATCGTTGAGTTCGTCGTAAAGATCTTCCATTTCAAAAGCGAGATTCTCAAAATATTCCAGACGCTTTTCAAGGTAACGGTATTCGGATTTCTGTATCAATTTGCTCTTTCTCGTACTTCTTCTCATGATGACTATGACCGCCAGAAAAATTGCGGCTATACCGCCGAGCGCAAGAGTAAGGAAATTAACTAATTCGGAATAGGTAAAACTTGTTTTTCCGAACAGCGTTTTTCCGTCCGGGAAATTGTATACGAACGTCTGCTTGAAATGCTCGAGCTCCTCGGCTGTTTCGAACTTGCCGTAGACAAGAATATCTGCGTGGAACAGATAGGCAAGCGCCGCGCACAGAACGGTAAATGCTATCATAATTACTATAATCGCCGTGTGCGAACGCGGTTTCTTCGTTTCGTTTTTTCTGTACTCGCAGTACGCTATGTTATTTTCGGCAAACTTTTGGGCAAGAAGCGCGTCCTCTGCGTCCTCCTCCGAGTCTTTTTTCCACTGATTTTCGGGTAAAGATAAATCGCGCGTGTATAAAAACCTGGTTACGTTTCTGTCTCTATCGTACGAACTGTCTTGAAGTATCCAGCCGAAGCGTTCCATTCTCTCTCTTTTTTCAAGAACGGTTTCTTCGTTGGCGGGGGATTGAAACAATACTTTTTCTTCTATCATTTTCCTTTCCTCCTCAATTGACCCTTGTCGTATACGACTGCTCGCGCGTGCCCTGTTTTATGTAACTGCAATGACGGCAATAGGTAATATAATCGCTCATAACAGTTCCGTATTCGACGTCGTACTCGTCAACGACTACATTCGCGTAAATCGGTTCTGAGGAAACCACACGGGTAGACCCATCGGAATATCTTGCGATCGTTTGCTTCTCTCCGACCTTTTTCGTCTGAGTTTTTGTTACGTGCTCCATACCTTCGCGCTTTTTGCCGTATCTTGCGGTGTTTCTCGTCACAACGCTGTCGAAACGCCTGCAAACCGGGCAAGTTCTTTTCTGTAAGCCCGAAAGGCAAACCAAAGTCGAAAGATAATAAAAGAACGGATACAGTATCGCGCAGATAATCGGCTGAAGAGTTCCCATGGTATCCGTAGTGAAGTTGTTAACGTCTTTGACCGCGAAAAACCACAGGCAAACGTTTACGGCTACGCCTATTAAGAGCGACACGGGAATCATAATAACGACCTTTTTATAATACGGTTCTCCCCTGTGCCCGACCTCTCCGCGGTTTACTTCGACGAATTTTTTCAGATTTTTCTTCGACATAAAAACCGCAACCAGGGCCGTAAAAATCAGATATACCACGACGCCTATGCATGCTTGTAACGTAGCGCCGACAGAATCGGGCAATGCCGTAGCGATGAACGCCCACGCATACCCGAGGACGGTGAACATCAACGCAAATACGATAACGGCGCCCGTCCACGCTTCGGACAGTTCAAAACCCACCTTGCGGTTGTAATCGTTGACGTCGGTCTCT
>CAKQVV010000197.1 GCA_934277845.1 uncultured Clostridia bacterium | reverse complement strand
CGACCGCTTTATTAGTGGATTCACAGCCTCGCAGAGCCCACAACTTCGCCTGCGAAGTATAGTGGGCTACACTTTGCTCAATAGTCTAAGTTTTGCTTCGCATTTTCCTCAAAGTTTTCTCCCGCTACGGCGGGTAATATTGATTGTAATTTGTTATTATTTCACCTCCTAAAAGACGACAAAAAAGCCGCTGATATTTTTTCTATCACCGACTTAAAACACAAGTATTAAGTTTTAATTTTCGTTACATAATGCACCTCCGATTTGTATCCGTAGATAAAAAAATCCGTGCGATTTCGGTTGCCTTAAAACAGGCTCGTTCTTCGCACGGATTTTAATCCCGATTATTAAATTTGTGGTCGATTTTATCTAAAAAATCGCACAACAACAAAACCCACGTCGAAATCTCTCTTTTTTAACGATTTCAACGCCCGTCGCGGAATTGCTACACCTATTAGCAATTCTATGGTAAACGACGGTAATTATCCTGTCCGAGTCCACAAAGGGGAACAGAGAAATCGGGCAACATCTTCACGCCCGATAACGCCTTTTCTTGCGGCGCAATGGCTTGACTTTATATCAAACCTATTATAGTATAACATACGAACATTTGTTCGTCAAGTGTTTTAGCGTTCTTTTTCCTTTTTTGTCCCTATATCTCTATGGTAAGAAGAACAGTCCATAAAATTTTTAATATAAATTTTACTATCTCACACTATGATTCCGGCTCTGTATAAATGCTTTGGTCGGTTCTTTCGCATTGTAAAGTATGATTCCGCTTGTAGCGTCAATGCGGTAAGTCCATTGTATAGCGTCGTTATTGAACACGAAGTAGAAATATGGGGTTTTTATACCGCCTCCTACGTATTCTTCTACGGTGAACGTTATCTTTGCAATTTCATTATACACGCCCGCATCCGTCAGGGCGATTTCCTTTGCTTTTCTTATATCGATATGATAATCGAAAAAGATTATCTCGCCCGTTTTCGCGTCGATTTTGTAACTATATTGAAATTCTGCCGTATAAAACTCCAAAATCCAGCATGGACGACCGGAATTGCGGCTTAATACCTCTTTGGTAAACACGACTTTCACTTCGGGTTTATCTTTAATTCCCGCATCTTTCAAGGCAATGTCTTTCGCCTCCTCCAAGGATATGAACAGCGCGGCATCGTTCTTTTCGAGAATATCGCCGTTTGTCGCATTTATGAGGTAAGTCCATTGCGTGCGCTTGTCGTTGAATACAAGACGATAGTAAGGATATTTAACTCCTTTATCGATAAGCCTTGCCTCGGTAAATTCCACTCTTGCCGCGCAACCCGAGTCGTTCAATGCAATCTCTTTCGCTTTGCGTATACCGATATATTCGGAGTCGATAACGGTTGAGTCGACGTCTTTTTGCAATCCGACAAGTTCGTCAAGCGGAAGTTTTACAAGATCTTCCTCGGGAATGCCGCTGTTTGCCGCCGCTTCTGCGACGAGTTCGGCTTTACCCTGCGAAATGCCGTGCTTCTCCGCAATCGCAAGTGTTTTTTCGTCGCCCGTCGGAACAACGTAAACCACGGTATGAACGGATTTAGTTTTTTCAAGAGCCGCCCTCACGATTTCGGATACGTAATCTTTCAACTTTGCGTCGCCGCTTAATTTTTTGTCGAACGAAATCAATACGGTGTCGTTACTTTCCATAAAACCTGCCGTTTTGTATGCGGCAACGGTAATGGAAAGGGCGGATTTAAGACTTTGTCCTTTCAACTCGATTTCTTCCAACAATTTTTCGGCGTCGTCGTTAAGAAAGCGTACCGCCTTTACGTTTCCGTTCCGGGCAATAACGTACTCAACTCCGGGATTGATTTCCATTGTCACCGTTCCGGCTTCCGCGTTTCCGATCGCAAAAGGCGTTATCACGCCGACGCACAGCGCCAAAATGACGCACGCCGCCAACGTCGCAATCCGTTGTACAATCCTTTTTCGTTTAACCCGAATTTCTTTTTTTGCGGACGCAATCGTTTTTTCTTCAAATGCGTCCGCAATCAAGTTTTCATCAATCTGACCGATTGCATTCAATAATTTTTCTTTTTTCATATATCCGATCTCTGTCCCCGCGAAAGGCGCAGAACGCAAGGAAACGAAAAGAACTTTCGCCGAACGCTCTGCTATAGTGTTTATTTGTTGCCTTTAATCGCCGTTATTTTTTGTTTTACGTTTATCGAAGCATCGGCCGACAGGTTACGCATCAGATTTATTTCAACTCTTCTTTATCCGTAAACTGAATTCCGCCGTCCGTTGCGTCTATGCGGTAAGTCCATTGCGTGCGACCGTTGTTGAACACAAACAGATAATACGGAGTTTTTATGCCGCCGTCAACCAACTCTTCCCCCGTGAATTCTACTCTGTCGACATCTTCGATTCCCGCATCGTTCAAAGC
>CAKQVV010000196.1 GCA_934277845.1 uncultured Clostridia bacterium | reverse complement strand
TTATTATCGTTCAGCAGGATAATCATTTTTTCTTTATTCGCACCTATGTCGTTGAGTGCCTCGAAGGTCATACCGCCGGTAAACGCGCCGTCGCCGATAACCGAAACTACGTTGTAATCATCACCGGCGAGGTCGCGCGCGCGCACCATGCCTAATCCTACCGATAGCGAAGTGCTGCTGTGCCCCGTCGTCACGGGATCATATTCACTTTCTTCAGCATTGGGAAAACCCGAAATTCCGCCGTCTTGTCGCAGTTCCGAAAACTTTTCTCTCCGTCCGGTTATAATTTTATGCGTATATGACTGATGTCCCACGTCAAAGAGTATCTTATCTTTCGGACTATCGAAAACGTAATGAAGCGCAATCGTAAGTTCCACCGTCCCCAAATTGGATGCCAAATGCCCGCCTCTACGCTTTACAGTCTCGACGATAAGATTACGAACCTCGTCCGCATATACGCCCAGTTCCTTTTTACTTAACTTTTTAAGGTCAGCGGGCGAATTAACTTTTTCAAGATAATCAGACAATACTTTTTTACTCCTACACTGTACGAGCCGCTGCCTTTAACGCAAACTCGCGGAAAAAATCAACGTCGGCATGTATTGCGTCAAGTGCTTTAATCGCTCTGTCGGTATAATCTTTTATCAAACGTTTCGCTTCGTTCTTATCTATAACTTTCAAAATCGTACAACCGTCCTGTTTGTCGCCGTCAAGATAGTCGTCGGCAATCTGAAACGCGAAACCGAAATTATAAGCGTAATTTTCCATTGCGGCAACCGATTTACGATTTGCCCCGCCGGCTATCGCACCGATCTTCACCGCTGCAATAATAAGGTCACACGTTTTGTGCCGAAATATATACTCGATCTCATTCAATGTTTGCTTGGTGCTTTTATCGAAAGCCAAATCTCGTACTTGCCCGGCGATAAGTCCGTTTGCTCCTGTAAGGTGAGCAAACTCGTAACCTGCTTCGACTATTCTTTCTTTATTTCCGGACATTGATGCCGCTGCAAAAAAACGTTCGAACGCCGCAGTGAGCAGCGCGTCACCCGTCAAAACCGCAATATTTTCGCCGAATTTTTTATGCGAAGTAGGCTGACCGCGCCGATAATCGTCATCATCCATACACGGTAAATCATCATGTACGAGCGAATACGTGTGCAGCAACTCCACCGACGCCGCCAATTCAAGTGCGATATCGTCGATTCTGCCTGTAAACGCCTTGTATGCCTGCAACGCAAGCACCGGACGAACTCGCTTTCCTCCGGTAAACAGGCTGTACTTCATACTTTCCGACATCGGTTCCGGATAATTTTTGCCGTCAAAGAGTGCTGCAAGATAAGACTCGAATCTTTCTCTGGTTTCGTAAAATTCTTTTGCGTAATCCATAACTTTATTCGTTGTCGGCGAGAAGTTTATCTACTTCGCCTCTGATAGATACGATTTTGCCTTTGTATTCGTCTAGCGCGGCGAGACACTCTTTCGTCAACGAAACGCCCTTTTCAAACAGTTCTACGCCTTCTTCAAGCGTTAATTTACCGTTTTCAAGTTGTTTTACTATATTTTCGAGCTCTTTAAGCAAATTTTCGTAATTCATCTCTTACTCTCCTTTTTTCTTTGCCGACAAAACATTTGCGGTAATGATGCCGTCCGTTACAATTGCGTTTATCTCTTTGCCCGGCACGACGTCGAGTACCGACGAAATGACTTTATCGTCGTGATAAATTTTCGCATAGCCTTTGGATATAATTCCCAGCGGACTTACGGCATCGAGTCTACCCGCCAGTAATGCCAACACATTTTCGCGCGTTATCGCGTCCTTTTCCGCAAACGTCGAAATCTTTGTCAATAGACTCAAAACGCTAAGCCTTGACAATTCTTCTTTATCTTCGACAACCGACATCATTCTTTCGACCAGATTGTTCAGTCTGATTTTTCCGCCGAAAAATGCCGAAAAAGCATCGTCGGAAAGCCTTTTCGCCGCAAAACAAGTTCTCGCTCGGCTTTTTATATACAATCCTGAAACTGCGTTGTCGGCCCTCGACAAGCAATCGTAAAACCTCGCAATGAACGCTTCATTTATCCGGCACACATTTTCGCCGGCAATTGAAGGTGTACCCGCGCGTACCGATGCCGCATAATCACATAAAGTGTAATCTACTTGGTGACCTATTGCGGAAATAATCGGTTTAATCGAATTTGCAACGGCGCGCGCTACCGTTTCTGTGTTAAACACATCAAGATCGGTGTCCGAACCGCCGCCGCGCGCAACGACGATAACGTCGCATTCGCTCGTATTTGCTTCGGTTACTGCATTTGCAACTTCCGTTTCCGATCCGCCACCTTGTACCCTGACGGGATACAAAACGACATCGATATATGCATTTTTCTTTTTTATAACGGAAAGAAAATCGTGAATTACCGCACCGGTTTCGCTGGTAATTATCGCTACTTTTTGAATAAATGCCGGAAGCGGCGGAC
>CAKQVV010000195.1 GCA_934277845.1 uncultured Clostridia bacterium | reverse complement strand
AGATCACGATTCAAAGGGCGCATAAGAAATCTAGCGAAAGGCGAAGGCCATGATCAATCCAAGGTTTTCGAATAGGTAACACATAAAATGAAATTAGGTATCGTTGGATTACCAAATGTTGGAAAAAGCACGCTGTTTAACGCGATCACAAATGCTGGCGCCGAGAGCGCGAATTATCCGTTCTGCACGATCGAACCGAACGTGGGCATCGTCGCCGTTCCGGACGAAAGACTGGACGTGCTGGCGAAAATGTACGACACCAAAAAGGTCACGCCTGCGGTGCTGGAATTCGTCGACATTGCGGGGCTCGTTAAAGGTGCGTCGGCGGGCGAGGGACTGGGCAATAAGTTTTTGTCGCATATCCGCGAAGTGGACGCAATCGTGCATGTGGTAAGGTGCTTTGACGACGCGAACATTATCCACGTCGACGGCACGGTCGATCCGTTGCGCGACATCGATACCATCGATCTCGAACTGATCCTGTCCGACCTCGAAAGCGTAAAAAAACGCCTCGAAAAAGCCGAAAAATACGTCAAGACCGGCGAGAAGAGTTACATAGAGGAAGCCGAACTTCTCCGCAAACTCGACGATACGCTCGAGGACGGAAAGCCTGTCCGCTCGCTGAAACTTACCGATGACGAAAAGGCGATGACCGACGGATTCTTCCTCATCACCTCGAAACCCGTGATTTACTGCGCGAATATCGGCGAGGACGATATCGGAAAAAGCAACGCTTACTCGCAAAAAGTCAAAGAGTTCGCCGTGAAAGAAGGCTCGGAATACATGGAAATCTGCGCCAAGGTCGAAGAGGAAATCGCTTCGCTGCCCAAAGAGGACAGGAGAATGTTCCTAGACGAAATGGGGCTTAAAGAGAGCGGACTCAACCGTATTATCAGGAAAGGTTACGAACTTCTGGGACTTATCAGTTACCTTACCGCGGGCGAAAAGGAAGTCAGAGCCTGGACGATAGAAAAGGGCACCAAGGCTCCGCAGGCGGCAGGCAAGATCCACAGCGACTTTGAAAAAGGCTTTATCCGCGCCGAAATCGTGAGTTACGACGATCTCGTCGCTTGCGGCGGATTTAACCAGGCGAAGGAAAAAGGCAAAGTCAGGAGCGAAGGCAAGGACTACGTTTTCCGTGACGGCGACGTGGCGTTGTTCCGTTTCAATGTGTAACTGCGACGGTTGATTTGCAGTTAAATTGCCTTTTAATTCAAATTTATTTTGTCAAAAATCGAGGAAAATTATAAATGGATTTTAAAAGAACACTTGCGGGACTGATAACGCCCGAAAACGTGAACTGCGACGAGGTTTATGCCGCGCTCGCGCCCACGCCCGATATAAGTAAAGGCGACGTGTGCCTGCCGTGCTTCAAGTTCTCGAAAGCGTTGAGAAAAAGTCCGCAGGCGATAGCGGAAGAACTGAAAAAACGCCTTGACGAAAGCGAATGCGAATTTGTAGAAAAATCGGCGGTCGAGGGCGGTTATCTCAATATTTTCTATGACAGGGGAAAAGCCGCGGAAAGACTTTTCGCGGAAGTTAAGCATAACGGCGGCGCGGTAGTTCAAAAAGAACAAAACGGCAAGACCGTGTGCATAGACTACTCGTCGATCAATATCGCAAAACCGTTCCATATAGGGCACCTTTTAACGACCGTGATCGGCGGCTCGCTGTACAGAATTTACAAGTATCTCGGCTACAACGCGGTGGGTATCAACCACCTCGGCGACTGGGGTACGCAGTTCGGCAAGATGATCTCGGCGTATTTAAGATGGGGCGACGACGCGGACATCGAAAAACGCGGCGTGCGCGCGCTCCTCGACCTTTACGTTCGTTTCCACGCGGAAGCCGAAACCGATAAGGAACTCGAAGCCGAGGGCAGAGCATGGTTCAAAAAGATCGAGGACGGCGACGCCCGGGCACTCGAAATCTTCGGTAAGTTCAAAGAAATCACGCTGAAAGAAGTCAGGCGCGTTTACGAGCGGCTCGGAGTCGAGTTCGATTCCTATGCCGGCGAGAGTTTCTACAACGACAAGATGCAGCCGGTCATCGACGACCTTAAAAATAAAGGACTGCTCACCGAAAGCGAGGGCGCGACCGTCGTCGATCTCGAAAAGTACGGCATGCCGCCGTGCCTGATCTTGAAGTCCGACGGTGCGACGCTGTACGCCACACGCGACCTTGCCGCCGCCGTTTACCGCAAAAATCACTACGATTTTTACAAGAATCTGTACGTCGTGGCTTACCAGCAGAACCTGCATTTCCGTCAGATTTTCAAGGTGCTGGAACTCATGGGCTACGACTGGGCAAAGGACTGCGTGCACGTTGCGTTCGGCATGGTGAGTCTCGAGGGACAGGGAGCGTTGTCCACGCGTAAGGGCAACGTGGTTTTCCTCGACGACGTCCTCGACGCCGCCGTTCAAAAAGCCGAAGAAGTCATCGACGGCAAGAACCCCGATCTCGAAAACAAAAAACAAATCGCCGCCGAAGTG
>CAKQVV010000194.1 GCA_934277845.1 uncultured Clostridia bacterium | reverse complement strand
GCGTTATATGGCGAAGAGCGTATGAATTACGTTCTTGCAAACACTGTGCAGATGTCGGACGGCGACGGCAGATACAGCCCCGGCAATAAAGCGTGGGCAGAAGAAATCAATATCAATAACGCCGAGTCTGACAGACGAACGTTTTACGTTAATTCTCATCCGGCAGTTCTCGACGGCTTCATTACGGCATACCGCAAACACGTTAAAGAGTTCAAAGAACAATTAGACAAGGAGGAAAACAAAGAGCAAATGAGCGAAAATACGCGTGACTACACAAAAATCACCGCAAGGGGAGATAGGGTAGTCAACATCGAAAAAGACAATGGCGGCAGAGATATTGCGATTATCGACCGCACGGCAACGTCAAACAAAGACTACGTTGTGGCAATCGGCTATCATACCGAAACGGGCGATTGGGAGCAAGGCAGATACGGTTTCGAGTCGCAGGAAAAAGCAGAGAATTGGCGAAAGAACGAATACGGCTCGGAAAAACCGAAAGCGACGTTTACGAAAATCAACGTTGCAAACGACGCGTTTATCAAAAAGTCGGGTGTAGGGAGCGTATTCAAAATGCCGACAAACGGAGAATATGCAGGGTTTACTTACTATATTTTTAACGATAAAATCAGACCGTCGCGCCAACTTGTGGACTTACAAAGCGACAGCAGAGAGCTGTGCTACGAACTTTCCGTCCGCGATGACAGAGAAATCGAACTTCGCAAAGGTTACGGAGAAAACGAGCAAATTGTCGTGCTTACGGCAGAAGAGTTTAAGGAAGCGGTAGGCGGAACGACTAACAAGGACTACGAAACGCAGGAGAATACGGATACGAAATGGCTGAATACGAGCGTTCCGCAAGAAGCGTTCCGTAAAGAATACCCGAAGAGTATGCTGTTCGTTTTGCCGAACAAACAGGACTTCGGCGGTATGTCGTTCTTTATCCCGTCGGCTTTTGTCGGGGAAGATAAGAACAGCGATGACGGGCGTATTCTGATCCGCTTGCCCGAAGATTTCGTTATCAAAGCGCAGAGTCGTGACGAAACGAGAGAAGCAACGCTTACGGCGTATGATTTCAACCGACTTTGCAACAACACGACCGCAGAAGATTATAAACAGGCACAAGCGGAAAGCGCGCCGGGAAGCGAAACGCCGAGCGATTGGAATTACGTTTCCGTTCCCGAAAAGGCAAGAATTGCGAGCTTCGACGACAGCACCTTATTCAGAATGCCTGACGGAAAGTATCAGGATTACACCTATTATATTCCAAACAAGTGCGTAAAGGACAATGCCGAAAAAGGCACGATCAGGTTGAGTTTACATAACGACTACACCGTTCGTTTAAGTGACAACAGCGGCGAAGAAAAGAAAACGGCGGAACTTACGGCAAAGGATTTTTGCGAGGAAGTCAGAGGAAAAGACGCAGGCGCATACGGCACGGAATACAAACGACCGAGCGTTGAAGCGAATACTTCTTTCGACGAAAAAGAAAAAGCGTTACGCACCGCCGTTCCCGACGAAATGAAAGCGCGACCGAATTGGGTTGTAGTTAAAACGTGGTGGAACGCCGAAAAAGGTAAATACAATAAACGCCCCGTCAACTGCAACAGCGACAAAGGCGAGTATGCCGAAAGCGATAATCCCGAAACGTGGACGACTTTCGATAACGCCTTAAAGTACCTGAAAGAAAAAGGTGGCACGACTGTTGCCTATGCGCTTGACGGAAAAGATAACATTTCCTGTATCGACCTTGACCGCTGTTACGACGAGAACGGACAGCCGTCCGCGCTTGCAAAAGAGGTTCTTTCAAAGTGCGGAAAGACCTACGTCGAAAAGTCGGTAAGCGGAAACGGATTGCATATTTTCGGCAAAACAAGCGGTATGGATATTCGTACTTTCTCGAAAGACGGGGATTTGGAATTTTATCAGAAAGAACATTTCATCGCAATGACGGGCGATGGCACAGGCAATTACCGCCTTGAAAGTTTCGATACATCTGAAATGAAAGAACTTTTGTCCCGTAAATGCGAGAAACGCGAAGAGTGGAAAGGCGTATGCAAAGGCGTGAACGGACTGTCAACAATGACCGACCGTGACGTCGTGGAAAAAGCGTCGAACGCAAAGAACGGGGATAAATTCAAGAGGCTTTATGCGGGCGAAGATTTGCAGAACAATCACTCGAACTCGGATATGTCGTTGATGAATTTACTTGCCTATTGGTGTAACGGGGACAAAGAGCAAATGCTTCGTATCTTCGCCACGAGCGGGTTGTTCAGACCGAATAAATCGCCGGACTATTATGAGGGAACGGCAATCAAAGCCTTGCGTTCAATGCCCGTTAAATCGACCTATACGCCGACTATTCCGAAAAATACAGGCGGTAACGGCAAAAGATGACAAGACTTTATCACGGCGACTGTTTGACGGTGATGAAAGAACTACCGGAGCAAAGCGTTGACCTTATTCTATGCGATCTTCCGTATGGTTGCGGCAAGACA
>CAKQVV010000193.1 GCA_934277845.1 uncultured Clostridia bacterium | reverse complement strand
GAGCGAGCGGTGAACCGGACCGGTACCGTGAGTCATCTTAAGACGATGCTGATTCCATCTCTTGATCGCGCCCGAGAAACCGTGACCTTTGGTTACGCCCGAAACGTCGACGACGTCGCCCGCCTGGAACATATCGCACCTGATCTCCGCGCCGACCTCGTAAGAGTCGGAATACTTGAATTCTTTAAGATACTTTTTGGGTTTAACTCCGGCTTTATCGAACACGCCCTTCTGCGGTTTGTTGACGAGGGCTTCTTTTCTGTCCTCGAAAGCCACGACGGTAGCAGCGTAGCCGTCGCGCTCGACGGTCTTGTTTCTGACTACGGTCATCGGACCTGCTTCGACGACGGTTACCGGGATCATAAGACCGGTTTCGTCGAAAATCTGAGTCATGCCGAGTTTTTTACCTAATATTGCTTTTTTCATAATCGTAATTTCCTCCGCGCGACTTATAACTTGATCTGAATATCAACGCCCGCGGGAAGGTCGAGTTTCATAAGAGAATCAACCGTCTTTGCCGAGGGGCTGTAAATATCGATCAATCTCTTGTGGGTGCGGATCTCGAACTGTTCGCGAGAATCCTTATACTTATGCACCGCACGCAAGATGGTGACTACCTCTTTCTCGGTGGGAAGCGGAATAGGACCGCTCACCTTCGTGCCTGTTTTTTTCGCAGTTTCAACTATACGCGCTGCCGACTGATCGATAAGTTCGTGGTCGTAGGCTTTGAGTTTGATACGAATCTTCTGACTTGCCATTTTTACTCCTCCGTTTAAGCATTTGCGACAACTTGCTCGTGTGTGTCAAAACGTGAGCGATTTATAGGGGCATAAGTCGTAGCCCCGCACACGCAGTTCGCAATCGCGCGGATTGTTCCGCACTTGTCGGTCCGAGTTCTCTTTGTCATTGCTGATTTTGACCAAGTAATCTCGGACGTCATCCCGACGCTCACTAAAATGCCGCACTTTCAGTACAGCCTGTCTATTATAACCGATACGGAATACGGTGTCAAGCGTTTTTACGATATTTTTTTAAGGTGTTTGCAGTAAAGAGCGATTTTCCGATAATTTCGGGAGAAAAAGACGTCTTTACGTCCTCGCGCGTGTGCGCGTGCGCGCGTATATGTGCGCGTTTTATTAAATGATTAAGAAAACGTCGATAAAAACGGCAAGAAAAAAGGACGACCGCCGTCCTTTGCTTTTATAATTCTTCGATGATTTTTGCTATCGCGCCGTCGCGGCTATTTACCGTCACGCGCGTCGCGACTCGTTTCAGCGCGGGAATCGCATTGCCCACCGCGTACCCTGTATCGGCGAGTCTGAACATGCCTATATCGTTCTGATTATCGCCTACGCATACGATCTTATCGAATTTTTTGCCGAGAAGCGAAATAAGCCGTTTTAACGCTTCGCCCTTGCCGCTGCCCTTTGGGCAAACTTCCAGTGTGCGCCACGACGACATTTCGACGGAGAATTTATCGCCGAATCGCTCCCGAGCCGCTTTGTAGTGCTTTTCGCCCAAAATCTTGTCGGTATGCTCGATAATCATTTTGTACACCGGAAACTTCGGCTTTTGAACAAATGCGGTTACGTCGTCGCCGTCGCGGAAAAAGTTGAAACGGAAATCGCCGTCGGTCACGCGCAGATACGCGTACTCGTCCGCGAACGCGGAAAAATATTCGATGACCGGCACGCACTCTCTGCCCATCGTGAACGACACGACCGGGCGCATTTCGGCAACGGAATACACCGCCGTGCCGTTGCTGCACACGCAAAGGTCGGCTATCGGCATTACGTCCCGGAGAAGCGCGATCTCGTCGGGGTTCCTGCCCGAAACCACCGCGAACGTGCCGCCGCGAGCCACGAACTCGTTCACCGCCGCGATATTGTTTTTGGGAATCGCCGCGAAAAAGTCGTCGTCCGCCTTGTACTCGTAGGTGTCGGACGTGAGCGTAAGGTCAAAGTCGCTGCATAGTAAAATTCCGTCGTATCGCTTCATAGTTTCTCTCCGTGATTACGGCGTTATTCTACCATAACGCACGGGTTTTCGCAAGCGATTGACGGCGGGGAATTTTAAATAAGGACAGGTTCCTCTCCATGTCGGGGATTCCACGCAAATGCTTATGCTTTTGCTATGAACGACGTGGAAAACGGAAGGTACGCGTTTGGGGTTTATAAAGTCATAGCGAAGCGTTATCCTTATTCTTGCCTTCCCCTCGAGGGAAGGTGTTTTACCGCAAGCGAAGCAGAAGGCAAAACGGATAAGGGGAAATGGACTATTGCTTGTTTCTACCGCTTTGTAAACAGAACACGGTAAGAAAACGTTTTAATCCCCTCATCAGTCACTTCGTGACAGCTTCCCCCGAGGGGGAAGCCAAGTGTAAGATATTCCGTGACAACTCCAAAGTCACGCGCTCCCGAGGGGGAAGCCAAGTGTACGGTGTTCCGTGACAACTCCAAAGTCACGCGCTCCCGAGGGGGAAGCCAAGTGTACGGTG
>CAKQVV010000192.1 GCA_934277845.1 uncultured Clostridia bacterium | reverse complement strand
GGCTGTTCGGACGACGTTTTAACCCGTGAGCAATGGCAACTCGGCGCAAGATACGATATGTTCGTCAAGCGTTTCGGGTATATCAACAGCAAAAACAACTTGCGGCTTTTCAAACCCGACGGCGATAGCGCGTTACTGTTTGCTTGCGAGAACGTATCGGAAGATGAAGAAACGGTAACGAAAGCCGACGTGTTCACGAAACGAACCATAAGACCGTACACGGCGGTAACAAGCACCGACGATTGTTTCGAGGCGTTGCAGATAAGCAAGAACGAGCGCGGGTGCGTGGATATTTCGTATATCGAAGAACTCACAAAGAAAGATTATGACACCGTGCTTGCCGAACTCGGTAATGCGGTATTTCGCAACCCCGTAGCGGTCAACCCGGAAGATAAATATTCGGGTTTTGAAACAGCAGAAGAATATCTTTCGGGCAGAGTGGTGGATAAACTGCAAGCCGCCGAAAGAATGAAGCAAAGTAACCCCGACTTAATCGACTACGACAAGAATATTTCGGGTTTACGGGAAGTGCAACCTACGCCCGTCAAGGCTTCGGATATAGCAGTCAGAGTCGGAACGAGTTGGATAGATAAGGAACTGTATAAAGAGTTCTTCTGCGAACTTATAGGTATGCCTTACTATTACCGCGACGGTGTTGAACTTTACTACAACAAACACGACGGCAGTTGGCGTATCGACAGAACAAGATATGCGCGTGGTTATGATTCTATAAACGTAGATAAAGTTTTCGGAACAAGCCGAGCGAACGCATACCGACTGTTCGAGGACTGTCTGAATCAACGCTCCACACAGATTTACGATACTGTATTGGATGCAGATGGTAGAGAAAAACGGGTGCTGAACAATTCCGAAACGGTAGCAGCAAGAGAGAAACAGAACAAAATTGTTGAAGCGTTCAAGGATTGGATATTTCGTGATCCCATTAGGCGCGATGAACTCGAAACAATCTACAACAGACTGTTCAATCAGATTCGCTTACCGAAGTACGACGGAAGTTATCTTCGTTTTCCCGAAATGAACCCTGCGATAGAACTTCGCCCGCACCAAAAGGACGCCGTACATCGAATTATTACGAGCGGCAACACGCTTTTACACCACATTGTGGGTAGCGGCAAAACGTTTACGATATGCGCGGCGGCGATGAAACTCCGTCAGTACGGTTTGGCAAAAAAACCTATGATAGCCGTGCCGAATCACTTGGTACAGCAATGGGCTAATTCGTTCAGGGAACTATATCCGACGGCGAAACTTTTGATTGCGACCAAAGACGATTTGGATAAAGACCACAGGGAACAGTTCGTATCGAAAGTGGCGATGGGCGATTGGGACTCCGTTATCATAGCGCAGTCGAGTTTTGCGAAAATCAACATTTCGCCCGAACGACAGATAGCGAAGATACGGGAAGAAATAGCCGCTATCGAACGTAGTATCGAAATGCAATGGGAGGACAGCAACTCGCCGTCCGGTTCTGTAAAGAACTTGGAACGTATCAAGAAAGGCAGAGAAGCGCAACTCAAAAAACTGCTTGACGAGTCGAAGAAAGACAATGTGCTTATCTTTGAGAAACTCGGCGTAGATTATCTTTTCGTGGACGAAGCGGACGCATACAAAAACTTGTTCCTTTACACGAAAATGAACAACGTTGCAGGCATTTCAAACGCGGCGAGCGCGAGAGCGAGCGACTTGCAGTTAAAGATTGAGTACATCAACGAACTGCACGGCGGGGATAAAGGCGTTGTGTTTGCGACGGGTACGCCTATCAGCAACTCGATGACTGAAATGTACACGATGCAGACCTATTTACAAAAACGAACGCTTGAAAAACTCGGTATCGACTATTTTGACGCGTGGGCGGCAGACTTCGGCGAAACGGTAACGGCTTTGGAGCTTGCACCGTCCGGTAAAGGGTATAGGGCAAGAACGAGATTTGCAAAGTTTACGAACCTGCCCGAACTTTTAACGCTGTATCACTCGTTCGCGGACGTAAAGACAGACGTAAAACTCGACGTGCCGGAAGCGGAGCGAAAGGTTGTTACATTAAAACCGTCTGACACGGTTATCGACCTAACAGAAGAAATAGCGAAAAGGGCGGACGCGATTTATGCGGGCGGAGTTGATCCGCATATCGACAATATGCTTAAAGTTACGGGTGACGGAAAGAAACTTGCGCTCGATCCGAGGTGTATCGATCCGTTGCTTTCCGACGAAAGCGGAAGCAAACTGAATTTTTGCGCCGACAACGTTTACGAAGAATGGAAGAACTCGGCGGATATTAAGGGAACGCAACTTGTGTTCTGCGACTTGTCCACGCCGAAAAAGCCTTATTCGGAATACGAGTTCGGTAAGAATTTCGACGCGTACAACGACCTGAAACATAAACTCGTTGAGCGCGGTATTCCCGAAAACGAGATTGCTTTTATCCACGACGCAAACACGGACAAAACAAAGCAAGAATTGTTTGATAAAGTTACGGCAGGAACGATAAGAGTTTTAATCGGCTCGACCGAGAAG
>CAKQVV010000191.1 GCA_934277845.1 uncultured Clostridia bacterium | reverse complement strand
AGTTTAACCAGTCAACATAAAAAAGTCCGTTTGCTTAACGGACTTTTCGTTTTTACTACCCTATTATTTTGTTGATTATCTCGTTGAGTTTTTCGTAGTTTTCACGAAGGTTATCGTAATCGGTGTAGCAATCCTTGTACACCTCGAGAAGAATCGTGACGTCGGGCGTACGCGCATAGAGTTCACGGAAGAATTTTTCAAAATTGAATTTGCCGGCAAGCGGAAGCACCGGGTTCATTTTAGCGTCCACGTCGCAAATGTGCACCGTAGAAAGCCTGTCTTCCGTTACGTCGAGTATTTTATACGGATCGACTTCACTGAAAAATGCTTGTTTTATGTCCAGCGTTGCTTTGAGTTTCGGACAGTACTGTTTAAGATTTTTGAAAAAATCGGGGTTGTTGAAATAAGCCCAGTTTACGTTTTCATAGGCAAGCTGAATCCCGTAACTTTCGGCAATATCGCAAAGTTGGTTTATTCTCTCGCCGAACTTCTGAAAGTCGATATTAAGCGCACGACGCGGTTTTACGAACGGACCGTGAAAAGTATAGTACTTTGCGCCCATGACGAATCCGGCATAACAGACTTTGCGGAAAGTTTGCTCCGCATCGTCCCGGATACGATCGTAACTCGAAAACAATTCCGGCTCGAAACACGTTCCGTGCGCGTGGATCGAGTGAACTTTAATATCACCTTTGCGCTCCTTCAACGCGTCCACGAACGCTTTTTCATACTCGGAAAAAGTGTTCAGAAACAACTCGGTAACGCCCACGTTCATCGAACGCAGTATGTCGAAACATGATTCGATATGTTCCCGCCCGAAGAAACAGGCGGTAGATACTCCAAGTTTCATAAAAACTCCGGTCAAATTTAGTCTGCAAGCATTGTAACACAAGCCGCGACAAATAACAAGCAAATTTATCGCTATTTTGCACAAAAATACCCATATTTTGTTATGCAGTATTATGGTTATACGATATTTTGTGTGTTTTTCCGTTCCGGGACGGCTGCTCACGCAATTTCAATTCATTAGGTCGGATTTTCCGTCGGTTTCAAACTGGTTTTTGATTGTCCCAAATATGCGATTTGCGTCAAATTTATCGCGTACTATGCGTGACATAATACTGTGAAACTATCGCAAAATATGCGATGATATGCGAAAATATAACGAATATCTCGCTTATACTACTCATAATATGTAAAAACGCCCCGTTCGTTGCGGAACGGAGCGTCAAGATTACGAATTACTAGGGTTCGTTTAACTATCAATAGTAACCTTAAAAAAACAGTCTTTTCCGCGCTTTTGCTCGTTGGGCTGCTAGACGTACACCCGGTACGCCGTCGCACACCACCGCACGAAATCATCGAAAAATCTGTTTTTTTACGATAAACGGTGATTTAATCGATGACGTATTCGGACTTTTTCGGAGCGGCGTTGATTTCTTCCATCTTCGCTTCATAACCTTTTCTGCCAAGCATTGCGAATGTGGCTTTCTTACCCTCTTCAACACCGGGCTGGTTGAAGGTATCGACGTTGAGAAGCGCGCCGGCGAAAGCGGTTTCGTACATGAAATACATCAGAAGTTCGCCCACGGTTTCTTCGTTGACTTCGGGAAGCGTGATCGTGAAGTTCATGCGCTGTGCTTTTTTAAGAGCAAACTCGGTAGCCTTTCTCTCGGCGTTGATGAGTTCGTTCATGGTATGGTTTTTAAGGAAGTCGCAAGCGTCGACGTCCTTATCGTCGGTGATCACCACGGTGTCGCGGTACTTGTCTACGGCAAGGAAAGTAACGACCTTATCGAACGGACCTTCGGTGTAAAGCTGGACCTGACTGTGCTGGTCGGTTACGCCCAAAGCCTTTGCGGGAGTCTGCCCAGCATTGACGATTTTGCCGTCGAGATCGACTGCTTTACCGAGCGACTCCGCCCAGATCTGGCAGTAGAAATCAGCCATGTATTTGAGGCTGTCCGCATACGGCATAAGCACGCTTACGTTGCAGCCTTTTTTCATCGCTTCGCATTGAAGAAACGCGGTGAGTAATGCAGGATTTTTCTTTACTTCGGCGAATTCGCTGACTTTGGAAATCTCGGCTGCACCTTTGAGCATTTTCTTTATGTCAAAACCGAGAACCGCGAACGGAACAAGACCGACCGGACAAAGCACGGAGAATCTTCCGCCGACGCCTGCCCCCACGCCGTAAATTTTGAAACCTTCTTTTGCTGCAACGTTGTAAAGAGTGCCCTTGCCGATCGTGGTAGTGACGATGACGTGTTTCTTCGCTTCTTCCGCGCCGAGTTCTTTCTTTAAAAGCGCGTAAAGAATAAGGAATTGACTGAGCGTTTCGCTGGTTTCGCCGCTCTTCGTGACCACGTTGAAGTACGCGGTTTTAAGATCGATAACGTCCAACAACGCCTGCATACGCTCGGGATCCACGTTATCTTCGACATAGAACTTCGGGGCCTTGCGTTTAGCCGCAGAAAGTTCGTTGTGATGCAAATGGAGCAACGACGACGCGACTGCGAGAGGACCGAGCGCGCTGCCGCCGATGCCGAACAGTACGAAACTCTCTGCC
>CAKQVV010000190.1 GCA_934277845.1 uncultured Clostridia bacterium | reverse complement strand
GGTACATTGCGCCGCGTATACCGCAGTTGATAAGGCAGAGGACGATCGCGAAGTCTGCTATAACGTTAACGTACTCGGCACGCGTTACGTCCGTGAAGCAGCGGAGAAAATCGGCGCGAAACTCGTCTATTTTTCCACCGACTACGTGTTTAGCGGAGATGGCGAAACTCCTTGGAAGCCCGACGACGCGCCGTCACCCGTCAACTATTACGGCGAAACGAAATACCTCGGCGAAAAAGAAGTGACCGCGTATTCAAAAAGTTTTATTTTCCGTATATCGTGGGTATTCGGCGTAAACGGCAAAAATTTTGTCAGAACCATGTTGCGACTCGGCAAAGAAAAAACCGGACTTACGGTAGTTGCCGATCAGATCGGCTCGCCGACCTATACCTATGATCTTGCAAAACTCGTAGTCGACGCGATTTCTACCGATAAATACGGAGTGTATCACGCGACGAACGAAGGGTATTGTTCATGGTTCGAGTTTGCCTCGCGTATTATGGAAGAAGCGGGATTGAATTGTACGGTCAAATCCGTGACGTCCGCCGAATATCCCACGCGGGCAAAACGTCCGCATAATTCCAGAATGGACAAGTCGGCTCTCACTGAAAACGGTTTCTCGTTGCTTCCGCCGTGGCAGGACGCTTTGAAGAGATATTTGCGTGAAATCGCTGTCAAAGCATAGACAAAGCGTATGTTTCGGTCGGATATTATTTTAAAATAAAACGCACAACCTCACTCATACACCGTCATTCAGAGAAACGAGCGGCGCAAATGCGTCCGCTCGTTTCGTGGAATCTCCGACACGGAACGGCTACTTATCCTTATTAAAATTACTTTCAAATACTTCCGAACCCGATTGACAAAAGGCTTATTGCTGTGCTATGATTATGCTATTGCGAGTATATTAAAATATTCGCGCCCGTATACGGAATAGAAATACGCAGGTTTTACGTCGGAAAAGGAGAGGATTGCGTAATAGTGAAAAGGTCGAATTGCATCCGGCTTTTTTTTGTGTCCTTTTTCCCCGCGCGTTTTTGCGTTTAACCCGAAAATCTGCCGTCGGATATATAATTACGTGCCGGATAGGCTTATTCCAACTAATACCGCAACGTAATCGATGGAAATTAAACGTTTTCCAAATTAAACAACAATCGCGGGAACGCGCTTTTATATAAACAAAATTTATTTTTAGAGGGAGGTCAAAATACAAACAGAAAGAAGGAACGTCTTAATCGTGGTGATTGCGGCTGTCGTGATTATCGGGGTTGCAATCGGACTATTTTTTTTAATTAGTTTCGTTAAGGACAGGAACTACAAGAAAGAACATGGTTTGAGTCCGATACGACCATAATCACAATTCAGAACGATCACACAAAGGAGGAAAAGCAAGAAGTTAAACTAGGTGAAAAAGATTCTGTTGATTCTAATGGCGTAGAAGTTCTTTTTGTTGAATTTACGTTAACAGACAATACTTATGTTGAGAGAAATTTTGATATCGGGATAGTTAACGATGGAGTTGTAATAAGAGAACTTGGTCGTGTTTCGTCGGCAAAAGATAAAGATGTTGTACGACACAGCATAAAAGACGGCGAGATGGTGTGGGCGACGGAATAGCATATGAAAGACTATTCTACAACCTGTATAAGAGAGCCGATAATGATAGTCTTGAATTTTTTTAAGGTAATAGAAATACATTTGCATTACGATACGGAAAAATACCCGTTTAAGTAATTAGAGATGGTTATTTATTTGTCGGTTGGTATGATAATCCGAATTGTACCGGAGATCATATAACATCTTTCCCGCCGGGCACGAATACCGATCAGACCGTATACGCAAAATGGGAACCCAAAGTGTTTACGATGACGTTCTATAATAACGGATCGTTGGTTGCAACTATGCAGGTGTCTAACGGCAGATCATTCGTTACGCCTAATATAACCAAGAAATACCATTACGGCACTTGGAGAAGTTTATTAAGCACCGTTTCGATCGGCGGAAGTCATACGTGCAGAGCCGCCAACGAAAGATTCGACGCGCAGTGGTATGTTACTTCGCCGTATACCGTAAGCACTTATAGGCGGAACGCTCAATATACTATTACCGATTCCGGTGTGTTTAATCAAAATTACGATAATGTGTTCTCGTTTACAAAAGGTCAAGCAAATATCTATTCCAAGGTTAAAATAGTTATACAGTTTACGGCGTGGGGAAAAGACGACGGGTACCAACACGTTATGATTTACGATGGTTCGGGAACCGGAGCAACGCTTTGGGGAGAACGGCAGTTCGAACACGGCGGGAGCAAAAAAGATACTAACCCGGCAGATTATGAGTTTGTGTTTGAAATAAATTTGTCAAGCATGACCAACAAGAATTTGTGTGTCAGGTACAGCGCTTCGGGATTCGGAGCCGACACGTGGTATAACAATGCCATGACGTGTTCGATAACTTTCTACGAATAGTTATATTTTACAAATAACGGTTTTAATAAGTTTTTCTTCTTAATAAAATTACAATCCTCGGCGAAACGTTTCGTCGGGGATTGTCGGTTAATTGCGCTTTACTATTGTTTTTCGTCGGATATTTACAGGTTGGTTTTGGCGAAAATC
>CAKQVV010000189.1 GCA_934277845.1 uncultured Clostridia bacterium | reverse complement strand
CGGGGTGCGACGGGGTGCCGCCGTTCGCTCGTCCCTTGGCAAAGTGCCTTCGGCTTCCCCCGGGCGGAACGTTCCGCCCGGGATAACCAAAGTCATTCGTTACTGTTATTGTACCGTGGCTTTATAAGTTAGTGTACTTACGCGATATTGAACGTAATTTCCATAGAAGCATTGCCGAGGTTTGCAAAGTTATTAGTCGTAATAACACTCTCTTCGCCGTCAATGAACACGTAGATATCTACTTTAACAACAGTCGTGTCGTTAATAGTTCCGGTGAAAATCGTCTGAGCGGTAGCGCCGTTTGCAGAAGTAAATTCGCTGAGCGGCTTAGTTGTGTCGGAAGTAACAAGCAACACTCTTGCAGCAGTAATATCGCCATTGGTTGCAGTCATCTTGACAGTTGCGCTGAGCGTTCCTCCTACCTTAGATCCCTTTGCTACGGTAATATAAACAGAGTTAGTCCAAACATATTCGTTAAAGTTGTCAAGATAGTTTTTAGTTCCGGTACCTTCGGCATTATCAGCAGTTTTCGCTTGCTCCCAGTACCAACTAGCCGGTTTAGCGGTTTCGACTGCATCGGTTGCCTTTGCAGCGTCATAAGCCGCGGGACGCAAGGTCGATTGTGCATTGAAAGGAACCGTAATTGCTTTTTCTGCCTGAATTGCGTCTGCTTCAGTATTGTCTTTGGATATGAGCAGGTAAACCTGATCGGTTTTTGCCTTCACTTCAAGTCCGGTGACCGTAACCTTGTCGTTCATCGAGAACCAGGCGTAGGTGGAAGTTCCCACGAGTACCGCGCTGACGAGCAGCATGCACAGTGCGGGGATAAGTTTTTTGAACTTTTTCATTGTTTTTTTCTCCTTAAATTTTTTTAATATATTTTCCGCATGGCACCCATACGGTAAAATATCCGAGTTTATCCGGCGGTATTGTCGCTCGCGCCCACGATATTGATTTCCATGTCCAACTTCATTTCTCCGCCGAGTACGTCGTCGGTGCAGTCGGGATCGTTGCCCTCCAGCCACACCACTATCGTGATCCGGGAAATGTCGCCCGGGCGGAAGTCGTCGACCTGACCTTCGGTGACTATGCCGGGGCTGACGAAGTTGGTCATCACGCGGTTGTCGGGATCGACCTCGGGTGCGCCGCCGCTGCCCGTCCGGGGCTTGGCATAGTCGACATAGGAAGTGTCGTAATTGTGTTCGCCGGTGTCGGCGCGATAATAGTACGGATTGTAGTAAACGCGTACTCGCGCCGCCGAGTCGATGCGCACGGTCGCGCGGGAAATGATCAGGCTGTAATTGTACGAGCAGGCTTCCGTGCCGGTGTTTTTGACGAAATAGGAATACGCGACATAGTTGGTACCGCTGTGTTCGCCGTCGCCGTCGGCTACGTCGTGGGGAAGCGTTCTGCCGTCGATATTGCTGATTTCCTTCATGACGTTGGTGTTCAGTCTGGACGTGGGGCGCAAAAAGTTTTCGGTTTCGGACAGCGACAGCGCATAGCCGCGGTTGTCGGGGTTTGCCACCGAAACGGTGAAACTGCCGAACTTATTGAACAGCAGCGACACGACGTACAGCACCGCGAGAAACGCGACTATCACGCCGATCGTGACGGGGATAACCCTGCGGTAAATGCGGTAACGCTTGATCTCGCCCGAAGTGCGCTTAACCGCGGAGAAAGGCTTTTTTTCGTTCTTCATGACCGGTCCTCTCTCCCGAGCCCGAACAGCTCGGCTAATCCGATTCTGCCCTTGACGAATCCGAACGCTCCGTCATAATCTTCGGACGGAATAATACCGAACACGTCCGCAATCCGAAGTTCGCGCACCTGCGCGTCGTTCACGACGCCGGTTGCGATTATTTCCGCTCCCGCCGCTTTTCCGCAATCGATGACGGCGCGCACGCCGGCGGCTTTGTTCCGGTCGTTGAGTTTGTCTATAAGTCCGGTCATAATCAATGCGTCGGGCGCGATTTCCGTCAGGTCGAGCATCGGGAAGTCCTTTTCGCCGAAGCCGCCTACCACCGACGCGATACCTTCGTTGCCGAGTTCGCTCATCAGCGCGCGGAATGCTTCGGGCGTGGCGAGCGCGGACCCGGAGAACAGCACGCGCACGCCGCGGATCGCGCGGTCGCCCTGCGTGATTTCGCGGATTCTCTCGCCCGCGTCCGTCGTCCACAACAGCGCGTCGGGGCACGGCACGGCTATCCACTTGACGGGCGAGTCGGTCTCGCGCAGTTTCTTTATCATCGCAAACGCTTTGCCGATCAGCCGGTAGAAAAGATCCGTGACGGCGTAATGCGGCAAATGCAGGATCGCGTCCTCGTCCACCGTGCCGGTATCGAGATTGCGGACGCTGTAATGCACGATCAGCGCGTTTATTTCCTCGCCGTAGGGATCGCTGACGGGGATATAGTCTATCTTGACGGGAGTAACGCCCGATTCCGCCAGTGCACGCGCGGCTTCCGCGACGCGGTCGGCGGATATTTCGACATATTTATCTTTGTCGGACATAAGCGTTCTCTCCTTGTCTTTATTCGGAATTCGTTGTCGGGCTTCCGTCGCCTGCGATAATAAAAAAAGTTGCAATCAAACGTATTTCTACGAAATTGCAACTCGGCTGACTTAAACTAAAGTCCCTATGGCTTTGCG
>CAKQVV010000188.1 GCA_934277845.1 uncultured Clostridia bacterium | reverse complement strand
AATTCCCCGTACATTTTCATCAAAGCGTGGAAATAACGTATATGATAAGCGGCACGACCGAGTTTCACGTCGGCACGGAAAGTTACGTTCTCTCGCCGGGACAAATTACTTTCGTGCCGGAATACATCGTTCATTATACGCATAAGACAAGCGAGCACGAAGGAAACACTCTTGCCGCCGTGCTGATAGTGCCGAGGAAGTATTACGAGAAATTCGCTGCTTTTATCGATAATGCGACTTATTCTTACCTTCCCGACACGGAAAAAAATAAAGAAATCGGCGAATATATGATTAAACTCGCAAAAACGATAAACGTATCGAGCGAATTCGTCGTGCGCGCTTACGCCGACCTTATACTGGGACTTATCGCGGAAAAATATGAACCGACCAAAGTCGGCGGCGGAAATAACGATCTTATGGCGGAAGTCATAAGATACGTTGACGAACACTACGACGAAAAGTTGACGCTGGACGGACTGGCGGCGCAATTCGGATACAGCAAGTATTATTTTTCGCGACTGTTCAATCGTACGTTCAACTGCTCGCTGACTTCCTATATCAATTCAGTCCGCGCCCGCGCCGTCGACGAAAAGCACGGATCGGGCAAAAAGACGGACATTATTATAGAATCCGGGTTCGGGACTTTGAGCAGTTATTACCGCACGATCAAATAGAATACGATTTGTTCACGCTTTTTTGTCGTCCATATCATAAAATAAACGATTTGTCAATAGGTTCGGCAAAAATTTTTTTTACTAAATTTTGCCGCGCGGTGTTGATTATTCACCAGAATAGTATTATAATAATATTGCAAGGTTACTTGCAAGACAGTTTACGATTCAATCCTGCAGTGTGCGTCGCCTACTTAAATTATAACCACAGAATCATTAAGGGATTGCTTGTACTCGGAACTGATGCTATGCCATATCCCGCGGTTTCATTTCGCGGCATCGGTGGAAAGCAGAAGTTTCGGTCGGCTTGCCCACCTCGCCGTGTGCGGGTTTATATTCGGTAGGTGTTGACGGCTCTTGCGGGATTTTTTTTCGAGAAAAAGCCTCGGGCTGCGATTGTTCGTAACCCGAGGCCATATTCTATACTTCAATGTTGCGATATTATTCAGTTAGCATGGCTTTAATGCGTTTCATCGCCTCGGCGGTGTTTTCATAGTTATTAAACGCCGTAAGACGCAGAAATCCCTCTCCGTTCCTGCCGAAGCCCGCGCCGGGCGTACCGACTACGTTCGCTTCCGTAAGAAGTCTGTCGAAGAACGCCCACGAATCTCCGCCGGGAACTTTGAACCAGATGTACGGCGAATTAACTCCGCCCGTATGCCAGATACCCAGTCCGGAAAGCGTATCGGAAATAAGTCGGGCATTTTTCATATACACGCCGACGTTTGCGGAAATTTGCTTTTGTCCCTCTTCCGAGAACACGGCTTCCGCCATGCGCTGAACGACATAAGGCACGCCGTTGTACTTTGTGGATTGACGGCGAAGCCACATACGATTGATTGCACCCAGTTTCTTGGGGATAATCGTGTAACCGCAGCGAGTGCCGGTAAAGCCTGCGGTTTTGGAAAGCGAGCAAAATTCAATCGCAACCTCGTCCGCGCCATCTACCTCGTACACCGACCGGGGCAGTGCGGGATTTGTGACGTAAAATTCGTACGCGCTATCGAAAAGTATGATAGCGTTTTGTTTCTTCGCATAGTCCACCCACTCTTTCAGACCGGCTTTGTCGTAAACCGCTCCGGTCGGGTTGTTGGGTGAACACATATATATAATATCGCATTTTACGCCGTAATCGGGCTTTGGCAAAAAACCGTTCGCTTCGTTTGCGTCGGCGTAAACTATTTTTCTGCCCGCCATGAGGTTGGTGTCGACGTATACGGGGTACACCGGATCGGGCACCAGCACCGTATTGTCGGCATCGAAAAGATCGACTATGTTGCCGATGTCGCTTTTCGCGCCGTCGGAAATGAAGATTTCGTCCATGTCGACGGTTACGTCGCGTTTTGCGTAATAGTCTTTAACGGCGGCGCGCAAAAATTCATAGCCCTCGTAAGGTCCGTAGCCGCGGAAAGTCGCGGCGTCGCCCATTTCCTTTACGGCTTTTACTCCCGCTTCGATTACCGCCGGGCAAAGCGGAATGGTAACGTCGCCGATACCTAATCTGATGAGTTTTTTATCGGGATGTTCCTTGGTATATGCCGCCGCTTTGTCCGCGACGGTAGCAAACAGATAACTGTCCTGAATTAGTCCGAAATTAGCGTTTAACTTCAATGTTTTTCTCCTTGGATGTCCTTATTTTGTTTTATGATCTAGGTGCGCCGGCGCTTCGAGCGATCTTCCGTGGCGTGCGCGGTTTTCGAGAGCCGCGGCTATAAACTCGCGGAAGATAGGCTGCGGATTTGCGGGGCGCGATTTGAATTCGGGGTGATACTGAACGCCGAGATGGAAAAGATTTGCGGGGATTTCCACTGATTCGACGAGAGTATCGTCGGGAGACGTGCCGCCGAGCACGAGTCCCAAAGAAGTAAAAAGTTCGCGGTAGTCGTTGTTGAATTCGTAACGATGACGGTGACGCTCCATGACCGACGGAACGTTGCCGTAGGCTTTGGCAAGAAGCGAACCGGGCTTAAGTTTGCACTCATACGCACCGAGTCGCATCGAACCGCCGGTGTTTTCCAGTCCCGCC
>CAKQVV010000187.1 GCA_934277845.1 uncultured Clostridia bacterium | reverse complement strand
AACGCTGTCAACAGAAGGATCGAAGCCGACATTAAACGCGCGCGGTTCATTGCGATCAATACCGACTTGCAGGCGCTGGCCATGTCCAAAGCCGAGGGCAGAATCCAGATCGGCGATAAACTCACCCACGGTCAGGGTGCCGGCGCCGATCCCGAAAAAGGGCAGAAAGCGGCAGAAGAGAGCAGACATGCTATTTCCGACGCGCTCAAAGACGCCGATCTTGTGTTCATCACGGCAGGTATGGGCGGCGGTACCGGCACCGGCGCGGCTCCAGTAATCGCAAGTATTGCCAAAGAAATGGGCAAACTTACTATTGCGGTTGTTACCAAACCGTTCGCGTTTGAGGGTAAGCCGCGTATGGACCACGCGGAAATCGGCATTGCAAACCTCAAAAAGGTTGTCGATACGCTCGTTATTATCCCTAATGAAAGACTTATGCAGTATGCTTCCAGAATTCCTATGGTCGAAGCGTTCCGGCACGCCGACGACGTGCTCCGCCAGGGTATTCAGGGCATAAGCGATCTTATTGTTACTCCCGCGCTCATCAACCTTGATTTTGCCGATGTTTGTACCGTTATGCGCAACAGCGGTATCGCTCATATGGGTATCGGCAGAGGCAAAGGCGAAAAGCGTACAATCGAGGCGGTTAAGCAGGCTGTGTTCAGTCCGTTGCTCGAAACGTCCATCGAAGGCGCGTCCAAGGTAATTCTTAATATTATGGGATCGCCCGACGTAACGCTTGACGAGATTCAGGAAGCAACCCAGTTGGTTCGCGAAGTCGTACAGCCCGGTGCAAATATTATCTTCGGTGCCGACATTCGCGAATCCATGAACGAAGAAATCATGGTTACGATTATCGCAACCGGCTTTACAGAACCGCAGAAAACTGCGGCGCAGGATTATTACGCACGTCCATCCGCGGCCCAGCGCCCTGCACAACCCGAGAGATCCCGCGAGGAAGTCCGCAAAGAAATTCTCGGTTTTAATCCGAACAATCAGGATCCGCCGTTTGCTCGTACTGCTCAGCCGCAACCTGCGCCCGAGCAATCCGTGCAAAGACCTTCCATGAACAGTTCAAGAATTTCCGTCGAGGATGATTTCCCGGAGTTTCTCAGGAGACTTAACGAGAAAAATAAGAGATAATCGTTGTTTTTCCGGATTCGGATAAAATACAAGAACGATAAAAGCCGTTTGTCGATTATGACAAGCGGTTTTTTGTTGCGACAAACACAATTATTCGTCGCTTTTCGACTATATTACACCTAAAAATCATTTTTGAAAATGTTATAATCGCGATATGGAAGTTTATATAGAGTACGTTGCACTCGACAATTTTACCATAACGTTTTTGATCGCGGCATTGACTTACAGGATCATGTTGAAACACGTGGCAAAACTGCGTTCGTTGGTTGCGGCAACGATAGGGACGGGAGTCGCGTTGGCATATCCGTTTATCGAAAGCAACATATTTGTAATTATAGTAAAAACAGGTTTGTGGGTTGTTTTGTCGCTTGTCCTTTTTGCCGGTAAACGAAAACCGTTACTCTGCGCGGTAACGTTTCTTGCGCTGACTTTTTTGTTCGGCGGCGTCATGTTCGGGATAAATTATTTTGTGTGCGGCGACACGTATTCGGCGATGAGAACGAGTTCGTTTGACTTTCCGGTTTCGATAATCGTAATTTGCATGTGCGCATGTTGGTTTTCGGTTAAAAAACTGGCTATTCGTTTTCATCGGATCAAAGATGTGAGCGGAGCAGTGGACAATTTTTCCGTCACGATTTTCGGCGAAACGCTCGAACTTCGCGGACTTATGGATACGGGCAACCGTCTTTACGACGAGAATAACGGATTGCCGATAGTGGTATTGTGGATAGGAAGTCTGGTCGGAATATTGAGTAACGAACAGTTTATCGCAATAACGTCCGGAAATGGAAAATCGGTTCAGCGCGGTGCGCGATATAAAAGTATTTCAACTGCAACGAAAAGCGGTAAAATTTTGTTGCTGAAACCCGATTCTTTCGTATTATATTCGGACAAGGGCGAGCATATATTATATGACGTAACGGTGGGCGTGTCCTTTGTACCGCTTAACGATTCGATCGAGTATGACGCGATTTTGCACCCGACGTTAATTCAGAATTATCGTCCTGAAACGGAAATAAGGAGATCTGCATAATGAAAATCAAAAAATTGCTTGAATTCATCAAAAGACTTTTAAGAATTAAAGACGAATCGATATTATATTACATAACGGGTACCGACGCATTACCGATGCCTCTTTCGCCGGAAGAGGAAGCAAGCGCTATGGCAAAACTTTCCGCCGGCGACGTCAACGTAAGGTCCGAACTGATCGAACACAACCTGCGTCTTGTCGTGTATATCGCAAGAAAATTCGATAATACCGGTGTCGATACCGAAGATTTGGTTTCTGTGGGGACGATAGGATTGATAAAAGCGGTTAATAGTTTTGCGCCCGAGAAGAATATCAAACTTGCTACTTACGCCTCACGTTGCATAGAAAACGAAATTCTCATGTACCTTCGGCGAATAGTCCGGCTTCGGGCGGAAGTGTCGCTTGATGAGCCGCTCAACGTAGATTTTGACGGGAACGAACTGCTTATGAGCGACGTCCTAGGTACCGATCCGGATCTTGTGTCGAAAAATATAGAAAATACGGTGGAAAAGCAACTTTTGTGGGACGCAATAAACAAACTGTCGCAACGAG
>CAKQVV010000186.1 GCA_934277845.1 uncultured Clostridia bacterium | reverse complement strand
GCAAACGGTCTTAAAGAATCGATGAAAAGAGAAAATGTTGACGCAAGCGTCGTTTTAAATATTGCAACAAACGAGCATCAAATGGAAAGCGTAAACAACTTCGCCGTATCGATTAATAATAAAAAAGATATATTTTCGTTCGGTTCGGTATTTCCGACGGCAAAAAATGCACTTTACGAACTTGAAAGAATAAAATCTTTAGGACTTTTGGGTGTTAAGTTTCACCCGGATTATCAGGGATTTGTTGTTGATGATCCGATGATGAAACCGATTTACAAAAAAATATCCGAGCTTGGTCTTATAACGGTTTTCCATGCCGGATATGACTACGGATTTAAACCGCCGTTCGGCTGTATGCCGCAAAATATGCAAAATGCACTGAAATGGTTTGATTCTCCCGTTGTTGCCGCTCATTGGGGCGGACTCAGCTGCGGAGAAGATGTTATAGAATATCTTTGCGGTCTTGATTTGTATTTTGATACGTCGTTCGGATACTGTCAGATGCCGAAATCAACGGCGGAAAGAATTATAGAAAAACACGGCACACAAAAAATGCTTTTTGCAACAGATTCGCCGTGGCATACGGCATCAATGGAAATTAGGCTTTTAAATTCGCTTAATCTTGCTGAAAACGAAATGGATTTAATTTGCTTTAAAAACGCCAAAAAACTTCTGGGAATATAGAGCATTGGGAGCAAAATCCAAAATGGTTTACAAAGGCATCAGATGTTGATTACTTGAAACTTTGCTCTCTCTTGGAAGAAAACGGGGCAATTGTGCCGAAAAATGTTTCACACAAGAATTCAAGGGTATAATTTTAAATGATTGATAATTTTTTAACAAACGGAAGTGCAAAAAATTTAAAAAATATGATGTTTTATACAAAAACACATAATTGTGTAAAAAAATTCACTTCAAAATATTGTTTTTTTCAAAAAAGTAATGTATAATTGCTTTTGTTGGGTATTATATATCCGAAAACATATAATCACAAACAACCTGTTTTTACGGGTAAGTATAATTTTTAAGGAAAGAGGTAGAGGTAAGATGGCAGTAATTGATTTAAGCAAATACGGAATTACCGGAACTACGGAAATCGTACACAATCCTTCTTATGAAATGCTTTTCGAAGAGGAAACAAAACCGAGTCTTGAAGGATTTGAAAAAGGACAGGTGAGCGAACTCGGAGCAGTTAACGTTATGACAGGCGTTTACACGGGACGTTCTCCCAAAGACAAATTTATTGTTGAAGACGAAAACTCAAAAGACACTGTATGGTGGACTTCAGATGAATACAAAAACGACAACCATCCTGCTTCAAAAGAAGCTTGGAAAGCAGTAAAAGAACTTGCCATAAAAGAACTTTCAAACAAAAGACTTTTTGTTGTTGACGCATTTTGCGGTACAAACAAAGACACACGTATGGCAATCCGTTTCATAGTTGAGGTTGCTTGGCAGGCTCACTTTGTAACAAATATGTTTATTAAGCCGACAGAAGAAGAACTTAAAAACTTTGAACCTGACTTTGTTGTTTACAACGCTTCAAAAGCTAAAGTTGAAAACTACAAAGAACTCGGACTTAATTCCGAAACAGCAGTAATGTTTAACATTACAAGCCGTGAACAGGTTATTGTTAACACTTGGTACGGCGGTGAAATGAAAAAAGGTATGTTCTCAATGATGAACTACTATTTGCCGCTTAAGGGAATTGCTTCTATGCACTGCTCGGCAAATACAGATGATGACGATAATACCGCGCTATTCTTCGGCCTTTCCGGCACGGGAAAGACCACGCTCTCATCGTCCTCTGACAGATGCCTCATTGGGGACGATGAGCACGGCTGGTCAGACACCGGCGTTTTCAACATCGAAGGCGGCTGCTATGCCAAGTGCATCGGTCTTGACCGCAGTCAGGAGCCGGAGATACACGACGCTATCCGCTTCGGAGCACTGCTTGAAAACGTCGTAATGAACCGCGACGGCGCACCTGACTTTTCCGACAGCACCGTCACGGTGAATACCAGAGCTGCGTACCCGCTCTCTAATATCTCCAACGCCTCGGCCACAATGTGCGCCGGTGCGCCGAAGACGATCATCTTCCTCACGGCCGACGCCTTCGGTGTGCTTCCACCGATCGCAAGGCTCGATCCTGAGGACGCAATATTCCATTATCTGTCCGGTTATACCAGCAAAGTCTCCGGGACTGAGTGCGGCATAACCCGGCCGGTCGCCGCCTTCTCCGCCATGTTCGGCGCACCATTCTTCCCGCTCCGGACGGAGGTCTACACAAAGCTTTTCCGAGAAAAGCTGAGCCGCGGCGATGTGCGGGTCTTTCTCGTGAACACCGGCTGGTGCGGCGGCTACGCTGGAGAAGTGCCCAGAATAAAGCTGAGCCTGACACGCTCGCTCGTCAAAGCTGCGATAGGTGGAGCCTTGGACGACGCCGAATATGAACGGGATGAGCTGTTCCACCTGAATGTTCCGAGCAGCTGTCCGGGGATACCGGACGGGGTCTTGTCCCCTCAGACGTACTGGTCGGACAATGACAGATATCAGCGCGAAAGAGCGCACCTTGCGGCGCTCTTTGAATCCAGCAGCGCATAAAAGCTATGGGCATCCATCCGGATAGGGATGGGTGCCCATAGCTTCTATATGTCTGATAGATCATCTATCCGAGCAAACAGCTGCTCTCCCAGCGGGAGATATTCAACATTTACGATCTTGTCGC
>CAKQVV010000185.1 GCA_934277845.1 uncultured Clostridia bacterium | reverse complement strand
CGGCGCGATGACGAACATGAGTTTTGAAGTGGCAAAAAAGTCGATCGATTTCCTTATCGAGAAAAGCGGCAACAGACGCAATCTCGAAGTGGACTTTTTCGGCGGGGAACCTCTTTTGAACTTCGATGTGGTAAAAAAGACGGTTGCTTATGCGCGCGGGCTGGAAAAAGAGAAGGACAAAAATTTTCGTTTCACGATAACCACGAACGCAACGCTTCTCAACGACGACGTCATCGAGTTTTTCAATAAGGAAATGTATAACGTCGTCGTCAGTATAGACGGGCGAAAAGAAGTGCATAATTCCGTAAGAAAAACGGCTACAGGCGAAGGATCGTATGATATTGCGATGAAAAACGCGCTTGATTTTAAGAATAAACGCAAGGGTCAATACTACGTAAGAGGGACTTATACCGCACTTAATAAGGACTTTTCCGAAGACGTGTTGTTCCTTAACGACCTCGGTTTCGATCAAATATCAATTGAGCCGGTCGTGCTGCCGGAATCGCACAGACTCGCGCTTAAAAAGAGCGACGTTCCCGCACTTATCGATGAATACGATAAACTGGTAAACGCTTATTATGAGAGAAGGCAGACGGATAAATGGTTTAATTTCTTTCATTTTATGCTTGATATTTATCACGGGCCGTGCGAAACAAAGCGTCTTGTGGGATGCGGTGCGGGTAACGAATACGTCGCGATTGCGCCGAGCGGAGATGTTTATCCGTGTCACCAGTTCGACGGCGATAATACCTACAAACTCGGTAACGTGCTGGATGACACTTTCGACACAACGATTCCCAGGGAGTTTGCGTTGAATAATCTTCTTTGCAAGCCCGACTGCCGCGAGTGCTGGGCGAAGTATTATTGCAGCGGCGGTTGTGCGGCTAACGCGATTCATTATTGCGGCGACATCAACAAGCCGTATAAAACCACGTGCGAACTTATGCGCAAAAGAATAGAATGCGCGATAGCGGTTAATTCGCTCGAAAAATCAAAATTATAAGGTTTCTTATTGAAAAAGCGCGTTTTTTTGTTTGACTAAACGGGCGATAATATTATATAATAATTCTATTGCAAGTTGGAGGCTTCTCAGATGAAGAAAAAATCGTCAATAATCAAACTTACATTGATTGGCGTTGCCTTGGCGATAGGGATAGTGCTGTCGGTATGTTCGTTCAGACTGCCGTTTTCATTCTATAACTATAATTCGTTTGCAAGTTCTATCAAACTCGGGTTGGATCTTAAAGGCGGTATTTATGCCGTTTACGACGCGGAGAGCGCGGGCGTCGATAATTTCGACTCCAAACTCGCCGGTACCCAGAAAAGATTGCAGGATCTTTTGGTTTCCAAAGGTTATTCCGAGGCGGTAGTCACGATCGAAGGCAAGTCCAGATTAAGAGTTGAGGTTCCGGACGTGGACAACCCGTCCGCGATTTTCGAGCTTATCGGTAAACCTGCGGAACTGCAGTTTGTTCTCGACGATACGGACGAAATCGTCATTACCGGCGACGACGTAACGAATGCCGAAGGCGGCTATGATTCAAGTGCCGGTTCTGCGGTCGTGTCGCTCGAACTCACCAGCGAGGGCGGTAAAAAATTCGGCTCGGCAACTTCGGCAAACATCGGCAAAACGATGTCCATTTATCTCGTGACCGACGGAGTGAGAGAAGAAAAACCGATTTCGACGGCAACCATTCAGGACGCGATTACCAACGGCAGAGCGCAGATCACCATGAGCGGACAGGATACGCAAGCGGCGAAAGACCTTGCTTCTCAGATCATGAGCGGTACGTTCGACGTTAAATTATCGCTTAAAGAAAGTTCGACGGTTTCCCCGACGCTCGGTGAAAAAGCGTTATTCCTCGGCATTATTGCCGGTGCTGTCGGCTTACTGCTTGTAATACTGTTTCTTCTTTTCAGATACAGAATGTTCGGCGTAGTCGCGACAATCGCGCTTTTAATCTACACCGTACTTATGTTGTTCTTTTTGGCTGTGTTCCCGTGGGTCCAGCTCACGCTTCCGGGTATTGCGGGTATTATTCTGAGCCTTGGTATGGCGGTCGACGGCAATATCGTCATTTACGAACGTATCCGCGACGAATACCGCGACGGCAAATCGATACTTGCGTCCATGCATGCGGGCTTCAAACATGCCACGGTTGCGATTTTCGACAGTAATATTACTACGATTATTGCCGCTATTATTCTTATCATTTTCGGTTCCGGTTCTGTTTCCGGTTTCGGCGTAACGCTCCTTATCGGTATTCTTCTTTCGTTGTTTACGTCGCTGCTTGTAACACGCGGTTTGTGCAAATGGATTACCAGCCTTAACAGCACGAACGCAAAACTGTACGGATTAAAGCGTCGCGACGGTTTCGTCGAAAGCGACGAGATCACCGAAGATATCACGGACAATGACGAAGCGGTCGTTTCCGCCGCAAGTTCGGAAGGAGCGCAAATCTGATGAAACTCAATAAGTTATTCGAGCAGGACTTCAAAATAGTCGAGAATAAGAAAAAGGTATTTATTGCTCCGATTGTAATTTTCGTCGTCGCGCTTATTGCGGGAATTGTGTTCCATTTCGTTTCCGGCAGCGTGTTCAATCTCGGCATGGACTTTACCGGCGGTTACAGCATCAGCGTCAGCCTCGGCAACAAACTCACCGACGATACTTACGATTATTACAAAGATTACGCCGTCGGTATTGCCGAAGATCTTAAAGACGCCGACGGTAATAAATACGGAATTAAAATTTCATCGGTACAACGTCAG
>CAKQVV010000184.1 GCA_934277845.1 uncultured Clostridia bacterium | reverse complement strand
TAGGGGAGTGGCTCAACGGTAGAGTAGCGGTCTCCAAAACCGTAGGTTGCGTGTTCGAATCGCGTCTCCCCTGCCAAGTAAACGTTGTATCGCAAGGTACGGCGTTTTTAGTTTGTTCTCTTCACGCAACTCGTTTGTCTTGCGCCAAACGACGGTTACGTGTGACGCGATTGATACTCAATCGCTATTCCGTCGCTTTGCTCCTTACGATCGCGTCTCCCCTGCCAAGTAAACGTTGTATCGCAAGGTACGGCGTTTTTTTGTTTATTGATCTTCACGCAACTTGTTTGTCTTGCGCCAAACGACGGTTACGTGTGACGCGATTGATATTCAATCGCTATTCCGTCGCTTTGCTCCTTACGATCGCGTCTCCCCTGCCAAGTAAACGTTGTATCGCAAGGTATGGCGTTTTTTGTTTATTGATCTTCACGCAACTCGTTTGTCTTGCGCCAAACGACGGTTACGTGTGACGCGATTATTTATTCTAGTCTAATCGAAATATCCGTGCACAACGATTTTCTTGCCGGCAGCGTCGTCGATATGCAAATGCGCGCACAGGTCTATAAAATAATCGTCGGTCATGCTTGCAATATAATCGGTAACAATATCGTCGACCAAATCGAGATAGTTTCCCGTCTTTTCGTATTCGTTCTTTCCAAACGACGACAAATAATATTTTCGATAAGTCCACGATTTATCAGCGTTTGCAATCATATCGTCACAAAGATAATCGTATAATTTCTTCATGAGATCGTTGACAATAGCATAGTTCTCGGTCACGACAGGATCTTTGTAAATATATCTGTAATTTTCGTCTATCAGTTCCTTAAACTCGTCAAACACTTCTTTGTCTATATTCAACGACGGCGATTCGATGCTATTTTTCACGATATTTGTGATCATGTTCGATATTATCTCGGAATTATTGTTACCTAAAATCGAACCATTGAACTTATTTTTCGTATTGTCCAATCCCACATACCAAAGATCCTGACGATCCTTGCCAACGTAAGCAATCATATCGCTGAGTCTTACGACACAGCCTTCTAGCGTATTCGGGCGTAACGTTTTGTGATAACCGTTATCGGCAATGCAGCATTCCAAAATCTCATCGAATTCGGTAAAGTCAGTAAGACGACTTGGCGAATATTCTTTACATACTTTTTCGCCGTTATGCGATAAAATGCCGCTCAATGTCTGCAAACTAAGACTGTAATTTAATGTCGTTAAACACCGAAAATATCGAGCACTTTGTACGTTGTGGTTAAAATACCTTGTTTTCCGCCCGCGTTTCACGCAACCGGTTTGATAACACGCACTCAAATACTCTTCGCCTTTATGCCCAAACGGAGTGTGTCCTATGTCATGTCCGAGCGCGATCGCTTCAATCAGATCGAGATTAAGTCTGAGCGCACGTCCGATCGATCGCGCAATCTTCGACACAAACTGAACATGCGAAGCCCTGCGCGTGATGTTGTCATTCTTATAGAACGACAGCACTTGTGTTTTGTCGGCATAGCGATTATACAGCGGACAATTCATGATTTTGTCGGAATCGCGCGAAAACGGCGGTCTTAATACCGAGTTACAGTCAACGCCGGAATTGCCCCCGGTGGGATATATTGCATCGAAGTTACCGGCGGCATACTTCGACAAAAAGTTTTCGCGAGTTGTTTCGCCGTCACGCAAGTACTTTTTATCGGTTCCGGTCAATACAAAGTAATCTTTCATAAATTACTTCTTGAAAATTCCGAAAAGACCGCGCTTTTCATGTGGTCTGGTCGTAACGTCGGTAACTTTGTAACCCTGCGATGTAATCGCACTTACGATCGCGTTTACATCTATGTTATCTTCGGCAACAACAACGGTTTTTCCTTTCGCATACGAAGAAGTCACTTTTTTAACCGAGCATGCTTTTCTCACGGCATCGTTGACGTGGCTTTCACACATTCCGCAACGCATTCCGTCAACATTCATAGTAATTTCTATCATAATTTACTCCTGTTTCTTTTTGAAATAAACAAGTCTTGTTGCCAGCGGGACGGTGCAGGCCATCCTGTCCGTTTCTCCGTCGAACAATTTCCCGAAATCGAGTTCACAGTTATTTAGTACGTCTCCGCGCGTTTCATATTTTATCGCTGCTTTATTGCTAAATCCTCGTTGAGAACGAACTTCAACGCTATAAACGGCATTGTCGTCAAACCCGCCTAATCTCCATTTGCTTGCACCGCTGTTCAGCAGTTGTTTCGTTTCGCAAAGGAAAGCGATCGCTTCGGATTTATCCGGCAATGTCACAATCCACGAACTGCGCCCGGCTTCATCGAAAACGCTGTCATATCTTCGATATTTGCCGAATTGCAGAAGGCGGCGATGCGATTTATAGTAATCGATCTGCCCTTTAATGAGCGAAACTTCGTCTCTCGTCCATTTCGTGGGATCTAATTCATAACCGAAAGCACCGATGCAAGCGACGTTGAATTTTGATTCATAGGAAGCATTGCTCCATGCGGAAACGTGCGCTCCCATAGTCGATTGCGGATAACCGCAAAGAGTCCCTTCCTGAATATAAACTCTATGACTTGGTTCGGTCTGATCGCTGCACCAGGTTTGCGGCATGTAGTAAATCATGCCTAGATCAAAGCGGTTACCGCCCGACGAGCACGACTCGAACAGCACGTCCGGGAAACGCTCTTTAATCGCCGCAATAATTCTATACAAACCAAGTTCGTATTTGTGGAAATATTCGCCTTGATTTGTGAGCGCAGTAGAATACAT
>CAKQVV010000183.1 GCA_934277845.1 uncultured Clostridia bacterium | reverse complement strand
GTATAACGATTTTACGCTCGTGTTGTCCGGGGCGTCGATAGCGGTGATTACGTACAGGGACTTGTTTGATGCGGTGATAATATTGAGATATTATTCGATAAAAGCGTTACCGTTTTTTATATTTCATGTGATCGTTACATTGATGTTTGTTGTAGTGCTGATTTGTTATGCTGCTTATGTCGAAAACTTGCAATTCAGATACAGGTACGGAATAAAAGAACTGTTAAATCTAATTTCCGAAAGTGTAACGTTTTACATGGCGTTCACTTGTTTGTGCGTTATGCGAGTCACATTCGTTTGTATAGGGTGTTTGTTTTTATAAATTGCGAATATAATGTCGCAGCGTTGCTAATAGTAAAAGTAGATATACAGGCGTGTCGGCAGGTGCGTCGATACACGCGGGAGGAAAAATGAAAAGAAAGATTATATGTTTATTGTTGGTATGTGCCGCAATAACCGGATTGTTTGCCGGACGTGCGGCGTTTGCAGAGGAAACGATAGAAAGTAAATCCAGAGCCGCGCTTTTGATTGATGGCGGAACCGGCACGGTTATATATGAAAAAGATCCCGAAAAGCGACTGCAAATTGCCAGTATGGTCAAAATTATGACGTTAAACGTGATTTTTGACGAAATAGATGTCGGAAATCTGTCTTATGACGAGATGATAGTTGCGTCGGACAACGCGGCAAGCATGGGCGGATCGCAGGCCTTTTTGGATGCCGGTAGCGAATATAAAGTTTCCGAACTGATAAAGAGTATTATAGTTGCGTCGGCGAACGATTCTTGCGTTGCGATGGCAGAACGAATTTCCGGGAGCGTCCCGGCGTTTGTCGAAAGAATGAACGCGACGGCAACGGAGTACGGAATGGAGAATACGTATTTCGTAAATTGTACCGGTTTGCCTGCACCGAATCAATATTCGTGTGCATGCGACGTTGCAAAAATGACTCGTGAATTGATCAAGCATAAAGGCTTTTTCGAGTTTGCTGGAGTATGGATGTTTGATTTTGTTCATCCGAGCGGCCGCGTTACGAGTCTTAGCAATACTAATAAACTTGTAAGGTTTTATAATGGGTGCGACGGTGGAAAAACCGGCTTTACGACCGAGGCGTTGTCGTGTTTGTCCGCTACTGCCAAGCGTGGTGACACCAGACTTATATGCGTGGTGATCGGTGCCGAAAATTCAAAAACTCGTAACGCCGAAGTCAGTGAGTTGTTTAATTACGGTTTTGCGAATTTTGAAAGCCTAAACGTTGTTACCGAGGGAGAAACCGTTGAAAAATCTATAGCGGTATCCGGCGGTAAAAAAGATACGATTTGCGGCGTTGCCAAATCAAACGTTTCCGTATTCGGAAAGAAGGGATCGATGCAAAATATAGAAAAAGAATTGAATTTTGATAAAGTATTTGCTCCTGTTCGTAAGGGGGATAAAATAGGAGAGATATGTATCATGGTGAACGGTGAAAAAGTCGGAACAACCGATATTTTAGCGGACGAAGATGTAATGACGAAAAATTATCGTGATTATGTGGATGATATAATAAAAAAATGGTGATTGTTCATAGTACTATGACAGACATAATACAGATATGTGGGTAGATGACAAACTGATTTAACACTAAAAATTTATTTAATACGGGGACGATAAATAATTATTTGTCGTTCCTTTTCTTATACTCCGTCTTTCGATTGACTGAATTTGCAAATAATGATATAATACCTTAGAATACCGGCATTGAGAGAGTCGTGTAAACGACTTGAACGGAGAAACTATGGTTGAACGCAAAACTTTAAGAAAAAACAGTCTCGGACATTTGGAAATCGGCGGGTGCGATACCGTTGACTTGGCAAAAAAGTTCGGTACGCCGCTTTATGTTATGGATGAGGCGTATATTCGTGAAGTTATCAGAAGTTATAAGGAAATTTTCGATAGCGATTACGGCGACGCTTTGGTTTGCTATGCGTCTAAAGCATTTTCGACGAAAGCGATTTATGAAATTTGCAGAGAAGAAGGTATCGGAACTGATGTCGTGTCGGGTTGTGAACTTGCTACCGCGTTGTCGGCGGGATTGTCGCCTGACTGTATTTATTTCCACGGTAACAATAAGACGCCCTTTGAACTCGAACTTGCGGTGAAAAGCGGTGTACATGCGATAGTTATCGACAGTTTTTACGAGATGGAAATTCTGAATAAGATTTGTGCCAAACTCGGAAAAACAATAAAAGCACTAGTCAGGGTAAATCCCGGTATCGACGCGCATACGCATCACTTTATTCAGACTACGCGTGTCGACAGCAAATTCGGGTTTTCCGTTTCCGACGGCACGGCAATAAAAGCCATTAAAGAAGTCTGTGCAAAAGATAATATCGAATTTGTCGGCGTGCATTGTCATATCGGATCGCAGATTTTCGAACTTAAACCGTTTGATCTCGCTGTTGAAAAAATGACCGATTTTATTGTAAAAATAAAGTCCGAACTCGGTATCGAAGTCAAAGAACTCAATCTCGGCGGCGGATACGGAGTGCGCTATACCGATGAGGACAAACCGCTGGCACCGCAGGAATACGTCGGCGCGATCGTGGCAAAACTTAACGAGTGTGTAAAAACGAAAAACATTTTAAAGCCTAGACTTATTATCGAGCCCGGGCGCTCGATCGTAGGCGAGGCGGGCATTACATTATATACCGTCGGAGCGATTAAAAATATTCCCGGAATTAAAAAATATATAAGTGTAGACGGCGGCATGTTCGACAATCCGCGGTATGCGCTGTATGAAGCGAAATACGAGGCGCTGCTTGCCGCGAGAATGGACGAGGAAAAGAC
>CAKQVV010000182.1 GCA_934277845.1 uncultured Clostridia bacterium | reverse complement strand
ACTTGGAATAATTGTAACAGTATTTGTACAAGAACAAATTGCAAAGACGAGAATGCAAAATACCCAAAAGATAACGACACATTTTTTCATCACCGTCTGTAAAGACAGTTACGGTTTGCGAAGCTTCCAAATCGCCGCCAAAGGTTGCAATAATGCCGGATTCGGCACTATAAATGTTTTGTATAAAAACCTTATTCCCCTTCAACGGCACACTGTGATTTTTATAACCGAATTTCCGTATTTCTTTTCCGATAATCGCATCGTTTGAAATAGATTTGCCTCTGCCTAAATACCCGTTGCATAAATCTGACATCGTTTGATATGAGGAAACTAGTTTTTTATAAATCGAGAAATCTTCGTCGCATTTGAAAATTAAAATTTCATCCTTGTAAAAATTCTGTGGTATATTAGTCATTTTTACAAATCTGTTGCCGTTCAATTTCTTAAATTTAATTTTGTGCAACTTCTCTGCTTTTGAATTCTTTATAGTAAGAATAATTTGCTCGCCGCGCACATTTTTAAAATATGCTCCGATATCTATAACCGCCAAAATTGTTTTTTCTTCAAGCAACATTCTTCTCAGCAAACCATAACTTGATACATGCAGAAAATTTTTGGGTATAATGTATGATATCAGTCCGCCTTCTTTTACTATTTCGAAAGATCGCATTAAGGCTGCAATAAACAAGTTGTTTCCGGCGTCTGATACGCGGCGTCTAAAAAGGTAGTCGCTATTAATATCGACTCCCTTCGTCAACGGGACATAAGGGGGATTTCCGATTATAACATCAGGGCGTTGACCGATCTCTACCTTCTTTAAAAGTTGTTCTCCGCTATTACCGATCGAATCTTCTGTATTAAAGGAAACGTTATTGATATTATTCATACAGAATTGTATAGCGTTTTTATCTTGATCAATACCGTAAAGATTGATATAGCCTTGTTTTTTTGCGGCATATAAAAACACCCCCGAACCGCAACAGGGATCCATAATAACCGAATCTTTAGAAAGTTTAAGCTCTGAAAGCATTTTCTCTGCAAGAGATAAATCAGTATAAAATATACCGTTATTTCTTTTAAAAGAGTTTTCTAAAGAATTCTCGTATGCGTTCGAAGCATCTATATAAGCATTTTGTGTTAAACTAATATTATGCATACCGTTTACTTTCATATATGACACCCATAGTGTAATCAATATCACATTCTAAAAACGCTAAATCGTTTAATCATTATCCCGATATAACCCGGTTAACGTTTCTTTATTTAATAATACCATATTTTTATAAAAACCGCAATATAAAAACACGATACGAGAGAAAAAAGTTTTCTCCCGGAGATATTTTTACAAAATTAAAAGCAAGACTTCAAATCTCGCCATTATGAAATTATTATCCGGATATTCAATTGTTTTTTCAATGTAAATTAATTCTGATTATCCGCTCCATGCAGGAGATTCCACGCGCTCGGGTTCGCCTCGCGCTCTGAATGACGTGTAAGACGGAAACTGCGCGTTATGTTTTTAGGGATAAATAAACATAAAACTATACTTTACGTTTATAACGTCATTCAGAGGAGCACACAGTACAGCCCGACCTCAAAGGGCTGTACTGTGCGACGTGGAATCAAAAGTAATAAAGCCTTATGTCATTCTGAGCGGAGTGACAGCGCTGCAGAAGAATCCAGCCGAAGGCGCATTCATTATTTTTATACTTTGCTAGATTCCTCGGCAAGCTCGGAATGCCATATAAAGCTAAGTAATCGTTTCTCAAACACAACAAAACCCACGGATAAACGGCAACAACCGTTTAACCCGTGGGCTTCGTTTCGTTTATTCATCCTATTTCTCTTTAATTCACATTATATCCCCAAACGACGCTCGCGGTACAATTACCGTTCCAACTATCGTTCCATCCGCTCGGCTGCGCCAACGATTCGCAATAAATGAACTTCAGACTACTGCAGTTATAAAAAACATTCTTTCCGATCCCCAGTACGCCTCTCGGTATCACTATGTCGGTTAAACTGCTGCAATCGGAAAATGCGCTGTCTTTGATACTCATCATAACTTTATCTTCTATCGTTATGCTCGTCAAGTCGTAGCAATGTTTGAACGCGCTCTCTCCTACGCTCGTTACGCTATTCGGTATCGTTACGCTTTGTAAACTACCGCATTTATAGAACGCCTCTTTTCCTATACTCGTTACGCCAAACGGTATCGTTATGCTTTGCAGACTACCGCAACCATTGAAAGTATAATCTTCGATATCCGTTACGCCGTCGGGTATATTGACGCTCGTTAAACTGCTGCAAGTATCGAACGCGCCGATTCCGATGCTCGTTACGTCGTCGGGTATATTGATACTCGTTATTTTCTTGCAACCTTCAAACGCAAAATTACCGATGCCGGTTACCTTTTTCCCGTTACAGGTTGACGGAATATTTACTTCCGTCGCGTCGCCTTTGTATTTAGCCACTTTATAAGTATCGTCGCTTAGCAGTTTGAATTTAAATCCGTCGATTTCCAACGTGTTGTCGGCAGTGTCGCAGGCAATCGCGAATACCGAGGTTAACGCAATGCATACGGCAAGCAGTATTATCAGCGTTTTCTTTTTCATTTTCATTTCTCCCTTATTGAATATTTAGCGTAATTATATTTATAGCGTACCATATGTTTAAGGTATTATCAATGCATTTTGCGTGGTTTCGGCTAAAACACCCATAAGCATTTCGCGCAACAGGTAATTTATTCTTAAATTATTATTCCGATACCGGGCTATAAGTCCCTTAAAGCGTTATATATTATGCGCACCGGATCCTTCGGCTCCGTTTCTCGGATGACGGGTAAGAC
>CAKQVV010000181.1 GCA_934277845.1 uncultured Clostridia bacterium | reverse complement strand
GTTGCCGGTAAGGTGATTGAAAAGTTTTTTCATTTCCTTTCCGGCACTGCGCTCCAAACCGTCGCTCATCATCTTCATGCCTATCATGAAGACGCCGCAACCGGCGAGAAGCATCAATATACATGTAAAAATTTCCATTACTTATTCGGCTCCCGACTCTTAATTCTCTTTTGAACCTGAAAACGCGTAAACTGCGGAACTCCCGCAAACTCACGGCTTAATTATACTCTCAAACGAGTTTTAAGTCAACAGTGAACCCGCCCCGTTGTAAAATTTATGTTCGTATTTTTTCTCTTTTTCGTAAAGTCATAAACTGCATGTAAAATGATTGTAAAATTTTTGTAAAATCGCACCGCTGGTTTATTTCAGGTCATCACCGATAACCTTATGCTCTCGTTCGGCAAAAACAAATCTGCCGTCCGCATTTCCACGGACTCGCATAAAAAAACCGCTCCGCAAACGAACCAACGTCCGCGGAGCGCAATTTTTTTACGTAAAAATAATAGTCAGTTATTCGACTTGCTTGCGTCGAAAATATTGTCGATCGCAACCACTATCGCGGTGAGCAGCGCGTTATGCTCGTCGGCGGAAGTTTCCACGCGGAACGAATCGCGAACCAAGGTAATATTGCGGCTGATTCTGCCCGCGAGTTTGCCGTCTTTCAGCACTTCGAGATTCCACCCCACCCACGTGCCGTCGATTTCGATTTCGGAATCGTAATTATCGACGATAAAATGGTTGGTCCAGAATTTTTTTGTGATTTTCAGCAGTTTTTCTCCGTCGATGTTTATGACGAATGCGGATCTGCGGAAAAAATGCCAGAACTTGTTGCGCACGACGAACAACCTGTTACCCGCAACGTCGCACACGATCTTTTTGTGCGTGGGCGAGAAAATCCTGCCTTTTATCTTAAACATTTTATTGCCCTGTTCGTCGGTGACGAACGACGAGCCGCCGAAGGTGATTATCTTGTTTTTTACCCAGAATCTCATTTTTTACTCCTTTATTTTATAAATTCCCCGCAATCACCGCTATCAGAACGATAACGCCGATAAACAAGACTATTCTCACCGCCGTCATTATGCGCGTTCTTCTTTTCGCGGGTTTATCGATGTACTGCGTGTTTTTGACGACTTCGTATCCGCAGTCGCACTCGATCGAAACCGCTTCGCTCTCGCCTTTTTTGTTGAACGCGCGGTTTCTCACCGTGACGCGGGTTTCGCCCGACAGGCGTACTATAAACTCGGCTTCGATCTTTCTGCACTTAAAGTCGCGGTAACTGTCGAAAATCCCGAAAATACTGATGAAAAAGTACAGGATCGACCACAGATAATATGATGCCGAAGCGGCTTCCAGTACGTTGAACACGCTCACGGTCACCGCGGATTTTTCGGTTTCAAACGCGCACTCGCCGTTTTTGCCGAATTTCAGCGTTTGCCCGTCGACGGCAACGTATGCTTTATTGACGGAATACCCGGCATACTTTACGATAAGTCTGTTCATGCCGACGCACCCCCTACCGCTATCAGCGTTATTATCGCCGCCGCCAGCGCAATGCCGCTGAGTACCATGCGCCCCACGGGCTTTTTATCCGATTCGAGAAAACCCAGTATTATCGATACGGACGCGCATACGATCGCAATTACCGCGAGCGGATAGAACGCGACGTAAACCTTGTTGAAAAGATCGACTACAAAATCCATCGAACCGGTGATTTTACCGGGTATGCTTCGCCAGACCGGCTCGATAAGTATCAGTCCCAACAGACAGATCGTGACGGAAAACCACAGCATAAGCAAAATTGCGGCTATCATCTGATGCACGATCATGCCTGCGCCGATAATCACCATGAAAATCACGGCCGTAATCGAAAGTTTCGCACTGATTATGCCTATGTGCGAAGCCCGCTTACGATATAAAATTTCGTTGCTCGGGTTATTCATCGTTTCTCCCGTTTCTTATTTTTTAATTCGATATATACATATAATATAATATTTTTCCTCTTATGTCAAATTATTTTTGCCGTAACGGCGTACAATGTCGGTTTTACCGCGTTTTTCGCAAAAATACCGCCGAAAGTTTTGACAAAGCCGTAATCGCGGCGTATAATTTGGATAATATCCGAACCGGGAGAAAATACGATGAAAAATTATCTTATCCCCGACGAAGGCAAGTTCTACAAGGCGAACCTTCACATGCACACAACGATGTCCGACGGACACGAAACGCCCGAAGAAGTCAAGGCGGCGTACAAAGCCGCTGGATATTCCGTAGTCGCTTTTACCGATCACGAAATAATGCTGGATCACTCCGATCTCGCCGACGAGGACTTTTTGCCGATCACTTCTTTTGAAAAGTCGGTAAACGACGTATCGCCGATGCCCGGGTATCAGCACTGCAAGACCGCGCACCTTAACTTTCTGTCGAAGGATCCGCACAAACTCGCTTGCTCGGTCATGAACCCCGCCACGGCTTGGGGCAACGCGAAAGAACATATTTCCGAGGAACTGAAAAAGTATTCGTACGAAGCCGAGTACACGACCGAGTGTCTTAACGACGTTATCGCGCGCGCCAACCGCGAGGGATTTCTGGTGACGCTCAACCACCCCGTGTGGTCGCTTCAGAACTACGAGGACTATATCGGACTGAAAGGCTTGTGGGGCTTGGAAGTCTACAACACCGGCTGCGCGCTGATGGGCTGCCCCGATACCGTTCAGCCTCTCGAAGATCTTCTGCGAGTGAACGAAAACGTTTTCCCGCTCGCGACCGACGACGCGCACTCGCCCGCGGATCACTTCGGCGGGTACGTCATGATAAAAGCGAAATCGCTCGCCTATCCCGAGGTTATGGG
>CAKQVV010000180.1 GCA_934277845.1 uncultured Clostridia bacterium | reverse complement strand
GTTTTGCCGCTTTTTCCTTGATGCTTTCAAGCAAAGTCATAATTTTTCTCCTTTTCGCATCTATTTTGATGCAAAATAATTTACAAAATGTTATAATACTTTTGTCGTAGCGAATATCGCTTCGCAACCGACTTAACTATTATAACACCGTAACTGACAAAAGTAAAATCTTTTCGGGAGCGAAATATGAAAATTTGCGCCGTTATATGCGAATACAACCCTTTTCACACGGGGCATTTGTATCAACTGAATAAAATCACGAAAAAATACAACGACGTTATATGTCTGATGAGCGGAAATTTCGTGCAGCGTGCCGAACCGGCTATTGCGGAGAAATCCCTGCGCGCTGCCGTCGCATTAAATTGCGGTGCGTCAATGGTTGTCGAGCTTCCGATTATTTACGCCGTCGCAAACGGCGAACGATTCGCTTCCGGGGCAGTAAAAACACTTTCCGGGTTTACCGATATAGACGCCCTTGCAATGGGCTGCGAAACCGACGACACCGCATCTCTCGAAACGATTGCGGAAATTCGCGCCGAAGAAAGCGCGTATTTCAAATCAGTTTTTGCGGAATTTATGGACAACGGCTATTCTTATGCCGCTTCACTCAGCGAAACGACGGCAATCGAAGCCGAAAAACGCGGAATACCTAAAGCCGTAACCGAAGCCATATTATCCGAGCCGAACAACCTCTTATGCGTCGAATACGTCAAAGCGATAAATAAATACGGGCTTAAAATCAAACCGTACTTTATAAAACGGCAAGGCAACTCTTACAACAGCATTTCCTCTATAGGAAACTATCTTTCCGCAACTGCGCTGCGAAAACTATTGATTGAAAAGCGTTATACCGAGGCTGCTCCGTATCTTACCGGCGAATCGGACATATTGCTGAACGAATTAAACGCACACTTCCCCGACTATTCTGTTTATGATAAAATCGCCGTAAACGAATTACGCCGCAAATCTGCGGAAGATATTTCCGAAGCATACGACTGTCGGGAAGGTCTCGAATACAGACTTAAAGAATGTGCAATGAAATACATCTCTTTAAACGAAATACTCGCAAACGCAAAAACGAAACGCTATACTATGAGCAGGCTGAAACGCATAGTTTTACAAGTCGTACTCGGTATCGCGAAAGTATCGATGAATGAGGACTTTGATCCACCTGCTCGGCTTTTGGCTATACGGGAAAACTTCAAACCGTTCATTTCGAGCAACGCCGATAAACTTATCATTCGCGGCGAAGATATAGAAACGCGTGTCGGAAAAATGTATGACGACTATTTCAAAATCGAGAAAAACGCCGCTGCTTTATATTCCGTCATTACATCCGATTCGTCGGATTTATTCGTTCCAAAAAAACTGTACAGCATTTAAGAATACACATATTATACCGTCCTGAAACAGAATATTTAAAATACAAAAAAACGACGCGCATTACATAACACGTCGTTTTGTTAATATTTTACAATCTTTCGGCAACAGAAAGAATCAATTCGCGAGTTTTATCCCACCCCAGGCAAGCGTCCGTAATAGACTTTCCGTAAACGGTACCGTCAGGCGATTGATTGCCGTCTTCGATATAACTTTCAATCAAAAACCCTTTGACAAGCGTTTTGAATCTGTCGCAATGACGGCGATTTCCGACCACTTCTTTCACTATGCGGATTTGCTCGAATGCGTTTTTGTTACTGTTTGAATGGTTGGTATCGATAATTACAGTCGGAAATTTCAAACCTTGTTTGCGATACATTTCGTCAAAGCGCATTACATCCTCATAGTGATAATTCGGAAGATTATTTCCGTAAATATCGACGCTACCGCGAAGAATTGCATGAGCATAAGAATTACCTGTCGTTCTGACCTGATAATCGCCGTATTTGAACTCGTTTGGAATTTGTGCCGCATAAATAGAATTTAAAAGTACCGAAAAACTTCCGTTCATCGGATTTTTAATGCCTACCGCGACATCAAAACCACTGGCAACGAGTCTGTGCTGCTGATTTTCCGTAGAACGCGCACCAACCGCTATATAAGACAGCAGATCTTGTATGTAGTCGACATTATCCGGATAGAGCATCTCGTCGGCAGCCGAAAGTCCGCTTTCGCTAATCGCACGGGCATGCATTCTGCGAAGCGCGAGTATACCGGCTTGAATATCCGTTACTTTCTTGTGCGGATCGGGACTGTGGAGCATTCCCTTATATCCCTCGCCACGAGTTCTCGGTTTATTCGTATATATTCTGGGCACTATAAAAATCTTGTCTTTTACTTCGTCCGCAAGGACGGCAAGTCTGGAAACATAATCGAGCACCGAATCTTCGCTGTCAGCCGAACACGGTCCTACGATAAATAACATTCGATCGTCATCGCCGGAAATTATATTTTTTACGGTCTCGTCGCGACTAAGTTTAAGTTTTTGCATTTCCGGCGTAAGTTTTATCATATTTAAAACTTCTTCCGGCGATATTATTTTTTTGATTTTTTGGAACATACTTTACTCCTCATTAGCGTCCCGCTACGGAAATTTATCAATCGGCAAACAAATCAAAATGTAAAACAATTTACAGTTTGTCCGCAATATCGTAAATCAGACGCTCGGTTTTATCCCACCCAAGACAAGCGTCGGTAATCGATTTTCCGTAAATATTGCCGTCCGGATGTTGATTGCCGTCCTCGATGTAACTTTCGATCATCAATCCTTTTACAAATGATCCGAATTCTTTATAAGTAATTATATTATTGACTATTTCTTTTGCAATACGGATTTGTTCAAACGGACGCTTTCCGCTGTTTGAATGGTTCGTATCAATTATTACAGCGGGATTTTTCAGCCCCTGTCCGGCGTACAATTCGGAAAGTTGTAGCACGTCTTCGTAATGATAGTTCGGTACATTTCGTCCCGACGCGTCCACACTACCGC
>CAKQVV010000179.1 GCA_934277845.1 uncultured Clostridia bacterium | reverse complement strand
GGTAAAAGACGCTACCTGCATAAAAATGGAACTCGGCGAACCGGATGCAAGCGGTCGTCGTTCGCCCGTACCGGTCGAGGGTAGCGAGTTTACCGTGCCCGCCGATATGGTTGTGGTTGCGCTCGGCACCAGTCCCAATCCGCTCATTAAGGACAGTTATGACAAATTGCAGACTGCCCGCCGCGGCATACTGGTAGTTGACGATGACATGATGACCTCGGTCGACGGAATCTATGCCGGCGGCGACGCCGTAACCGGCGCGGCTACCGTTATCCTTGCCATGGGCGCGGGGAGAAAAGCCGCTCAGTCGATCCTTAAGCGTTTCGGACTTGCCGAATAATGGAATAAATAAAGCGTCCGAAAACGGAAATTATTAAATTAAGGTTATTTTATCCATCGCTAATAACCCTAACGATAAAATCCGGCAGAAACGAACCGAATCGCTTTTGCCGACGGAGAACCGAAAATGTTTGTAGACAAAGCAAAAATTTATATCAAGTCCGGCAACGGCGGTAACGGTTGCACGTCGTTCTATACCGAAAAATACGTGCCCGACGGCGGACCGGACGGCGGCGACGGAGGAAAGGGCGGCGACGTCATTTTTACCGTCGACGAGCGACTCAATTCGCTCACCGATTTTAGGTACGAGCAGCATTTCCGCGCGGCTAACGGCGAGAACGGAAGCAGCAGATTCTGCCACGGCAAAAACGCTCCCGATCTTATCGTAAAGGTTCCTCGCGGCACTATTATACGCGACGCGGAAACGGGTAAAATCATTGCGGACATGTACGAAGAGGACGCGACCGTCACCGTGCTGAAAGGCGGCTTCGGCGGCAAGGGTAACGCCAGATTCAAGTCGTCGCGCCGTAAAGCACCGCGCTTTTCCCAGACCGGCGAAGTGACCGACGAACATGCGGTTACGCTGGAACTGAAAACCATCGCGGACGTAGGGCTTGTGGGCTATCCGAACGTCGGTAAATCCACGCTTCTGTCCGTGATTTCGTCCGCAAAACCCAAAATCGCAAACTATCATTTCACCACGCTTTCGCCCAACTTAGGCGTAGTCAAACGTTATGACGGCGCGTTCGTCGTTGCCGACATACCGGGACTTATCGAGGGCGCAGGCGACGGAGTGGGTTTAGGCACCGAATTTTTGCGCCACGTCGACCGCACTCGGCTCATCGTCCACGTCGTCGATATTTCGGGCAGCGAGGGCAGAGATCCGGTTGCCGACTACCGCACCATAAACGCCGAACTCAAAAAGTACGACAAGCGTCTTGCGTCGCTTCCGCAAATCGTCGCGCTCAACAAAGCCGACCTTCTTTTGGACGACGAGGCAGTCAAAAACTTCCGCAGCCACGTCCGCAAGCCGATTTTCCTTATCAGCGGTGCAACGCATCAGGGTGTCGATAAACTTCTCGATGCGGTTTACGAGAAATTACAAACACTTCCCGCGTCGGAAAAACTTGATTACGAGCCGTTTGAATACGAGCGTCGCGACACTACCGGTTTCGAGGTCACGCGCGACGATGACGGCGGTTTCGACGTCAGCGGCGGACTCGTGGACGAACTCGCGAGAAACGTCGTTCTCGACAGTTATGACAGTTTCCGTTATTTCCAGAAGAAACTCAAAGAAACCGGAGTTATCAAAGCACTCAGAAAAGCGGGGGCTAAGGACGGCGATACGGTGCGCGTACTCGACATAGAATTCGAGTACGTCGAGTAGTATGAAGCGCGTTATTTTCGGCGGCAGTTTCGATCCGCCGACGCTCGCACACTACGATATGGGCGTTAAACTATCCGAGTATTTCGACGAAACAATCGTCGTTCCCGCGTTTATTTCTCCGTTCAAAAACGGCGGAGCGGAACTTAGCGGTAACGAGCGGCTGAAACTTCTCAAGCGGCTATTTGCCGGCAACGACAAAATAACCGTGTCGGACACAGAACTCAAAGCGGGCGGTACCAGTTACTCGTATATGACCGCCGAAAAGTTTTATAATCCGGGCGACGAACTCTATATCGCGATCGGCAGCGACGGACTCGGCTCGCTCGACAAATGGGCGAGAACTGATATTTTAGGCAAAATCGTTACGTTTTACGTTGTCGAGCGACCGTATTTCAGCGTCAGACAGACAGAACTCGATCGCGCCCGCGAGATACTGAAAGTAGAAGTCGCGCCGTTTATCGGCAAAGAAGGCTCTTCGTCGCTACTTCGCGTTGCCGTAGCGTTCGGAAAAGCAGGCGAAGTCGTGCCGCCGGTTGTCGCCGGCTATATCGGAAAGCGCGGACTTTACCGGGATTACGATTACATCGTGTCGCGGTACCCCGAGTTCGATATGAAGCAAAGCCGCGCCGAGCATATATACCGCACGACCAAAGCGGCGATACTTCTTGCTAAACTCAACGGCGTGAGTACCGATAAAACGATCAAAGCCGCGCTTTACCACGATATCGGCAAGTACGTGACTCGTGAAAAACTCGCGGATCTGGGGATCGCGTGGACGAACGAAGCTGAAGCACTTCCCGAAAGTTGCCGGCATCAACTTACCGGTGCGGCGATCGCGAAAAAATGTTTCGGCGAAACCGATCCCGATATTTTGGCGGCGATAGCGACGCATACAACGGGCGCAAAGAACATGTCCGCGCTCCAGAAAGTGATTTTCGCCGCCGATTATATCGAAGAAGGACGAGACTTCGACGGGCTTGACGAGATCCGCGCAATCACCTACGACAACCTCGATAACGGCGTCAAAGCAATACTTAAAAACACGATTTCGTATCTCGAACGCGCCGGGCAGAGTATCGCGCCGGTCACGAAACAAGCGTATGAATATATGATTTCCAAAAAAGGAGAATACTAATGGCAACAGTAACCGCTGATTTAAGCAAATATGACCTCAAAACCGCGGCAGGATTGAAAGACGCTATCGCGTACCT
>CAKQVV010000178.1 GCA_934277845.1 uncultured Clostridia bacterium | reverse complement strand
TCCGTATTCTCTCCATCATAGTACCTTGGACAAAAATTCTTTCAGGCGCGGGGATTGCGGATCGGTAAAGAAACGTTCGGGCGTGTTTTCCTCGGCGATCACGCCGTCGTCCATAAACAGCACGCGCGTGGCGACCTCGCGGGCAAAACCCATTTCGTGAGTGACGATAACCATCGTCATACCGTCGTCGGCAAGTTGTTTCATAAGGTCGAGAACTTCCCCTACCATTTCGGGATCGAGCGCGCTGGTCGGCTCGTCGAACAACATTACTTTCGGTTCCATAGCAAGCGCGCGCACAATAGCGATACGCTGTTTCTGTCCGCCGGACAACGTGGACGGATAAACGTTCGCCTTGTCGTCAAGCCCTATCCTTTCCAGAAGTTTATGCGCTTTAGCCTCGGCTTCGGCTTTGATTTCGTTAACCGTTTTACCCTCGTCCTCGAGCGGCTTTTTATTCTCCGCTTTACGGAACAGGTTGGCTATCTTGCGCCGAAAGTTTGTCGATTTCGCTTTCGCCCGTTTCTTTTTCGCGATAAGCACGGGAGCGAGCGTGATGTTTTTCAGCACGGTGAGATTGTTGAAAAGGTTAAAGTTCTGAAACACCATGCCTATTTTCTGGCGGTGGATATTGATGTCGACGTGCATATCAGCAAGGTCCTCGCCCTCGAAGTAAATCGAGCCGCCGGTCGGATCTTCCATGCAGTTCAGACAGCGCAAAAAAGTCGATTTTCCGCAACCGCTGGGGCCGAGTATCGCTATCTTTTCGCCGTTGCGGACGTCGAGGTCCACGCCTTTGAGCACCTCGTTGTCGCCGAAACTCTTTTTCAAGCCGTGGACGGAAAGCAGTACTTCGCCGGCTTTCCCCGCGTCCTCGAAATCGGCAAAACCTACCTCGCAACCGGCGCAATTCTCTTCCGATTTATTTTCGCAAGCCGCACAAACGTTTTCCGCGGCATTTTTTATAATTTCGTCAGCCATTACGCGCTCCTTTTGTTATCGCTCTTCGACAACGCTTTTTCCACGAGTCTGACAAGCAAAGTTATCAATAGTACCAGCACTATATACACCACCGCCATGAACAGGTACGGCATCATAAACTCGTAGTTTTTGTTTCCGATAGCGCGCATAACCGTGTACAGGTCGTAAACCGTGATAAAACTGACGACCGAAGTTTCCTTGATAAGCGTGATAAACTCGTTGCCGAGCGTGGGCAGAATATTCTTTACCGCTTGCGGAATGACGATCTTTATCATGCTCGTGCCGTAGGTAAGCCCCAGCGCGCGCCCCGCGTCGAGCTGACCGCGGTCGACGGAATTGATACCGCCGCGCATTATTTCCGAAACGTATGCGCCGCTGTTAAGCCCGAATACGACTATACCGACGTTTATCGCATCCACGCCGCCCGCTCCCATCGCGGGCAAAAGAACGTAATACGCAATAAGAAGTTGCACGACCATGGGCGTACCGCGAAAAATCGCGACGTACACCGAGCATATTTTATCGAGTACGCGCACGACGCGCTTGTACTTCGGCGCGACCTTCACTATTGCAATCAGCGTGCCCACAACTATGCCGATCAATAGTCCGCATACCGCGATGAGCACCGTGTTGAGCAGTCCTTTGAAAAACAGTCCCGTCCAGTAAGGATTAGTCATCGTTCCCCAAAAGCCGTTCCATTTTGCTTGCCAGTTCATTATTATCTCCGTAATACGCGAAAAGGTTTCCCGCCGTAGCGGCGGAAAACTCTTCGCATTCAAGTCACAAAATTTCGATTGCCGTTTTCAATACGCTCAGTTGGTAGCCACGGCATAACCGGTCTTTTCGCCTTTGCCTTCATAGTACTTTGCTTCGATCGCGGCGTAAGTACCGTCGCCCTTGATCTTTTTAAGGAACGCGTTGAACTTTTCCTGAAGTTTCGTATTTCCTTTCTTGATAAGGAACGCGTAATCTTCGTCGGTGAGTTTCACGTCGATGACTTTAATGCCGTCGATAGAACTTACGAGCGCCGCCGCGGGACCTTCGTCCACCACTACCGCGTAAATATTGCCCGCTTTCATGTCCTGTATAGCCGTGACCGCGGTGTCGTAACCTTTACCTTCGAGATTCTCGAATCCGTCGTAACCGAAGTCCGCGTCGCCGTTGACGTACATGCCGCCCGTCGTTCCGGTCTGATATCCGAACTTTTTGCCTTCGAGGTTTTTAATCACTTCTTCCACCGCTTCCGCCGTCGTTTTACCGTCGAAATCGGTGTTGCCGGACAGCACTATCAGTTTCTGCGAAGCCTTTGCGTATGTGTCGGAAAAATCAAAACTCTTTTTTCTATCCTCCGAAACGGTGATACCCGCCATGCCCGCGTCGGCTTTTCCCGCTTCGACCTCGCTGAAAATGGAGTCGAATTCGATATTCTTGACGACGAGTTCCAGTCCCTCTTCCTTTGCGAAAAGTCCCGCAACCTCGATGTCGATGCCGTATGCCTTGCCGTCGTCGCCGATATACTCGTACATGCCGAACGGGCAGTTGGTCACGACCGTGAACTTGCCTTTTACGGTAGGATAATTTATCCCGCTGCCGCACCCTGCCAGCGAAACCGCCGATACCAGAGTAAGCAAAACGCCTAAAAGTAATCCGATTGTCTTTTTCATTTTTTGTTTTCTCCTTTAGAAAAAATTTAATACTTGTTTATCCGAAAGGTCATTCCCTTTCTTTCGCCGGTTTCGGGGCTTCCCTCGTCGGTTATGGGCATATTATAGCAGACCGATTTCCGCTCGTCAAGCGTTTTTGCATAAATATTCAAAAAAATTTATATTTATTCGTATTTATACATTTTTAAGTGTATATGCGGAGTTTTTGTGCATAAACTTACATTTTTACACGTTTACTTGCATAAAAACCGCGGCTAAATTATTTTTTGTATAAATTTTGCGGGCGCGTTGTTATCGCTTGACAACCTCGGCGCATAAATATATAATAACTATGTT
>CAKQVV010000177.1 GCA_934277845.1 uncultured Clostridia bacterium | reverse complement strand
GTCGGGGACTTCGCCAACAGACATTTTTACTCCATGAATAAGTTTGTCGTACTCTATTTCCGGCAAATCGAATCGCGGAAAATCGGAAAGCGCGACTTCGAGCGGAATAACGCAAGCCTCGCCGTTTTTTGCCACGTCATCGACAGTAACGGCATCTTCTATACTAAATTGCCCGGCACGGATACGTTTTATCGACACCATAGTCGCAAGCGAATCGAGCGTATAAGCAAGGTCGCGACATAAACTTCTGATATAAGTACCGGCGGAACAATGTATTCTCATAAGATATGTTTTTTCGCCCGTTTTTTTTACGAGTTCAAAAGAATAAACTTCCACTTCCGCAGCTTCGAGCGTAAAATCCACGCCTTTTCTCGCTAAATCGTATGCGCGCATACCGTTTACGTTCTTTGCACTGTAAAGAGGCGGAACTTGACGTATTACACCGACAAAATCCGAAAGTTTATTTTCAATTCCGCTTCGGGACGGTATGTTTTCGGTAGTATTTATCGTGATACCATCACCGTCCAACGTGTCGGTTTCATAGCCGAACGCGAATTCCGCTTCGTAAACTTTATCTTTTTTAAGTAACGCATCGAAAAGTCTTGTGCCTTTCCCGACGCCGATAGGCAACACTCCCTCACCCGCAGGATCGAGCGTCCCCATATGTCCGATTTCATTGACATGCAGCAAGTTCCGCACCTTGTTTACCGCGTCGCGGCTCGTCCACCCTTTGGGTTTATAAAGATTTACGATACCTTTCATTCGGGCATGCCGTCGGTAACCGACTTCACTATTTTTCTCACTACGTCTTCGTAGTGTCCGTTTACCACACAACCTGCGGCAAGTTTGTGTCCGCCGCCGCCGAACGACAATGCCGCTGCAGACACGTCAATCGATTTTGAGCGATAACTAACCTTATAACTGCGAGCGTTTTGTTCTGTCATGCACACCGCAACGCCTACCGTACCGATGCTCATGCCGTAATCGATCAAGCCTTCGGTATCTGCAATATCGCAGCCGCATTCGTCGAGCATTTTACGGGTTATCGTTATAATCACAATATAATCATCTCTGAAAAAGCGCATCGATTCGATCGCTTTTCCCGTCAGCATGATTTTATTTTTGGTATTGTTTTTATAGAAATCATTTACGATCGATTCGAGATCCGCACCCAGCGCAAGTAGTTTCGACGCAGCGGCAAGCGTTTCTGGTTTGGTATTATTATGCATGAAATTGCCGGTATCGGTCGAAATTCCGAGATACAAAAGCGTCGCTATATCCGCGTCGATTACGTTATCCTCGGCAATCAGATCATACACGACTTCGCACGCGCTGCTCTTTTCGGGATACACGAAATTTACTTTTGCAAAACGGTTATTTGTCCTGTGATGATCGATATTTATCGTCTGGCGGCACTTATCGAATACCGCCAGCCATTTTCCCAGCCTTGTATCGTCGGCACAATCGACCGCAATACCAAGATCATAGTCTGAATACTTTTTATCGTTAAGTTCGTTAAAACAACCGATAAAAGAATAATGAGCAGGTCTGTCGGAATCGGTAACGAAATCGACGGACTTACCGAATTTTTCGGCTACTTTTTTTAACGCAAAACCCGACCCGAGGCTGTCGCCATCGGGACGGATATGACATACGATGAGTATGCATTCAGCGTTTTTTATGCTTTCAATTACCGTTGCCGCCACCGTTCTTGATGTCCTCCAATATGGATTCGATTTTGGAACTGTACTGCATGGAAGTGTCGAGTCTGAATTCGAGTGCTGGTACCGACCTCAGATCGGAAAAAGCGACGGAAAGTTCCTTGCGTATAAATCCCGCTGCGTTCCTGATCGCTTCAAACGTAGCCTTACTCTTTTCCTCATCGCCGAAAATCGATAAATACACTTTTGCGGTTTTAAGGTCTTTTGCGACTTCCACATTAGTGACGCTGACCATCTGAGTAACTCGCGGATCCTTAATCTTGTTGTCGATTACGTCCGCGATTACCTTGCGCATTTCACTGTTAAGTCTGTCAGTTCTGAAACTCATTTCTGCTCCGATGAATTTATTTTTGCTGTTCGAGAACGTATGCTTCGACCTCGTCGTTTTCCGCGAATCCGTCGAAGTTTTCGAAACTCAAGCCGCATTCATAACCTGCCGCAACTTCTTTGACATCGTCTTTGAAACGTTTTAGGTTATTGACTTCGCCGTCAAAAATCACGACGTCATTCCGATAAACGCGTACTTTTGCGTTACGTGCCATTTTGCCGTTGAGAACATAGCAGCCCGCAATCGCGCCGACACCGGAAATTTTGATGACCGAACGAATTTGCGCTCTGCCGATAATGCTTTCCTTATATTTCGGAGCGATAAGACCTTTCATTGCAGCTTCGATATCGTCGATCGCTTCGTAAATGATGTTGTATAATCTGATATCTACGCCGGTACTTTCGGCAAGTTGTCTTGCTTCACTGTCAGGGCGCACGTTAAAGCCGATGATAATCGCGTTCGACACGCCTGCAAGCATAAGATCGGATTTGTTGATCGCACCCACGCCGCCGTGTACGACCACGACCTTAACCTCGTCGTTGCTGAGTTTTTCAAGCGATGCTTTGAGTGCCTCAACGGAGCCCTGAACGTCACCTTTGATGATGATGTTCAATTCTTTCATCTGCCCTTCGCTGATCTTGTTGAATACGTCGTCGAGCGTAATCTTTTGTCCTTGATTAGCCTGTTCGTTTTTGATTTTCGCGGCACGTTCCGCTACGATTTGTTTTGCTGTCTTCTCGTCGCCTACAACGTAAATTCCGTCGCCTGCATTCGGTACGTCGGTAAAGCCGAGTACGGAAACAGGCATAGACGGTCCCGCGTCCTTGACGGAACGTCCCTTATCGTCAACCATACCTCTGACTCTGCCGGAAGTAAGTCCCGAAACGACGTAATCGCCGACGTGAAGCGTACCGTTGCTGACGATAATGTTTGCAACAGGTCC
>CAKQVV010000176.1 GCA_934277845.1 uncultured Clostridia bacterium | reverse complement strand
ATGCTGCGCAGGTTGCAGTCGATCGTGTGTACGACGTCGCGCATCGGTTCGTAAATTTGTGGTTTCATTATTCGCTCCGTGACAATATTTGCAAAAATTATTACAATATAAACATTGAAAACAGCAATTTTTAATGATATTATATATATGTTGAGAATAATTGTCAACGAAATACGAAAAAAAGCGGGATAGTTTTATGAAAATAGGAACGATGGTTGCGCTTGACGATAACGTAGTTGCAAAAATATCCGACGTGAAGAAATACGGATTACAGTCTTTTCAGCTCGTTTGCTGGGATATGACGCGTTTCACGCCCGAAAACGCCGCGCTCGTTAAATCCGAAGCCGAAAAGAACGGTCTGGAAATCAGCGCGCTTTGGTGCGGCTGGGAAGGCGAATGCGTGTGGAACTTCGCCGACGGTTATCAGACGCTCGGTTTCGTGCCGGTACGTTATCGCCGTAAGAGAATAGCAAACCTGAAACTCGGTTCGGATTTTGCGAAAATGCTGGGCGTGACCGACGTTGCGACGCATTTCGGGTATCTTCCGGAAAATCCCGGTACCGACGAGTTCAACGGCGTAGTTGAGGCGATACGCGAGGTTGCGGATTATTGCAAGCGAAACGGTCAATACCTGCTTTTTGAAACCGGACAGGAAACGCCGATAACGCTTCTTCGCACGATTATGTCGATAGGAACGGGTAATCTCGGGATCAACCTCGATCCGGCGAACCTGCTGCTTTACGGAAAGGCAAATCCGTGCGACGCGGTCGATATTTTCGGAAAGTACGTTCGCGGCGTACACGGAAAAGACGGCGAATATCCGACCGATCCGATGTATCTCGGCGAAGAGAAGCGCATCGGCGACGGCAGAGTGAATTTTCCGCTTCTCATCGAAAAACTGAAAAATTGCGGTTACGACGGCTCGATCACCATCGAGCGCGAGATTTCCGGACAGAAACAAATAGACGACATTTTATACGCAAAGAAATTCTTGGAGGACGTTATCAATGGCTGAACTCAGAGTCGGACTTATAGGTATCGGTTGCATGGGCTTTTGCCACTACAACGCATATAATCGCGTGGACGGCGCGAAGATCGTTGCCGTTTGCGATATCCGCACCGATATGGCAAACGAAAAGACGGGCGGTAAAGTAAAAATCTATACCGACTACAAAGAAATGATCGAGAAAGAAAATCTCGATATGGTCGATATTTGCACGCCGAGTTACCTTCACGCCGACATGTCGGTGTACTGTCTCGGTCACGGGCTTGACGTGCTTTGCGAAAAGCCGATGACGCTTTGCGGAGCCGATGCCGACAGAGTACTGGAAGCAGCAGACAAATCGGGTAAATTCTTTATGACCGCGCATGTCGTGAGATTTATGCGAGCGTATGCATATCTTAAAAAAGCAGTGGACGAGAAGAAATACGGAAATCTCGTTCGCCTCGATATGAAACGCGTTTCCTCGATACCGCGCTGGAGTTGGAACAACTGGTTTCTCGACGAAAAACTCAGCGGCGGCGTTACGACCGATCTGTCGATTCACGACTTTGATTTCGTGCAGAGCATGCTGGGCGTACCCGACGATGTGAACTCTTACTATCGTCCGAAAAAGAATGACAGCGCGTTTGTGCTCACCGTCATGAAGTACGGAGATACGCTCGTTACTACTGAAGGAACGTGGTATAACGCACCCGTGCCGTTCCATGCCGACTACTACGCGGTTTTCGATAACGGTTATGTCGAATTCAGCGGCGGTACCGTGTGTGAAAACGGCGAAAAAGTCGACCTCGGTTCGGCGTCGGCGGTGTCAGATCTCGGCATCAACATAAAGAGCGACGACGCGTATCGCGACGAAATCGATTACTTCGTGACTTGCGTCAAAGATGGTGTAAAACCTTCATTCGTCACGCCCGTGAGTTCCGCCGCCAGCGTAAAACTCTCCGACAGAATCAAATCGGTCGCAAAAATCATCGACTGAGTATAATCAATAAAAATGAAAAGCGACGGAACGTATTTGTTCCGTCGCTTTCGTGGTTTACCATAAATAAACTATTTATCATCTATTATATTGCCTTTTAATTTGTTTATCGCCGCCGCAATCGCGTCGTCCGTTCCAGCCGTGAACTTATCGGTACTGCGATAATCGAAACGTTTGGTGAATCGATCGAGATCTGCGTCGGTTTTCCGCAGCGTGTCGATTTGCTTACGCGAAAGTGCGGCGGCATAGGCTTCCTGTTTTTTTCCGGCATAAGAAACTCTGCGAAGAAGTTCGATAAAGTGCGGCATGCAAAAGCCGTAACTTGCGGCGAATACTTCGGGAAACGTTTCCTCCGCAAGATACATTTGCGCCACGGTGTAAAAGTATCTGTCCATCACTTCGTCAACCTCGTCGCAAATGACACAGGTGTTTACCGTCTTTTCCAGTTTATCGGCGAGTTTTTTAGCCTGTTTGGCGTTGCCCGGCACGGAAACGTCCTTAATAATGTGTTCGGTTCTCGTGTGCAACTGCAACGCAAGTCCGAGTTTGTTGCTGCCGCCGTAAAGTTTAATAAGATGATTGTCACAAAAACCGCGCTCGTTCACTCGCACTCGGTAATCGGGCTCCATGACCGCTTCGCCCAGGTATTGTTTGACGAGCCTCGCTTCGGTACGGGCGTAAAGTTTACATAACGGACACCCGTCGTTTTCCTTGAATGCGTCCCATATCGGTGCGGTCTGAATGTGATACTGCATAATTTTCTCCGTAAAAGAATATATAGATTACGCCTACCATTTTACAACGACGGAGAAGAAAATGCAACCTTATTACGGCGACGAACCGCATATTATTCAAAAACGAACGAAAAAAAGCCGCGATTACGGCGGTAGACGCGGTGCGTGCCGCCGTCGCGTCTTGCCGGTATTTCTGATTCTTTTGCTGTGTTCCGTCGTGCCGATTGCCGCAACCTATGCGTTTTTATCCGGAACAACTGAAGCCGCAGGCAGAATTTACCGCGTCAA
>CAKQVV010000175.1 GCA_934277845.1 uncultured Clostridia bacterium | reverse complement strand
ATATATCTCGTTATATTTTTAATCTATCGCATTTATTAGCGGAAATGTGCCATGTATGTCTGACATAGTACTATTAAATTTGCGTAAAATTTAATAGTGTAATTCGAATACTAACAAAATATTGACTATTACAATGATATCGACGCACAAAAGCATAAAACAAGCGGCGCGATAAATTTATACCGCGCCGCTTATATACCAAATATACTTTTATCTCTGAACTCTTCCCGAACCGTCGCCGCCGGCAAGTTTTTTCACTTCGTCAACGGTCACCATATTGAAATCGCCGGAAACGCTGTGTTTAAGGCAACTTGCGGCAACGGCAAATTCAATCGCTTCCTGCGGGGTGAATTTATTCAACATTGCATAAATCAAACCGCCGCCGAAACTGTCGCCGCCACCCACTCTGTCTACTATATGGATAAGATAGTTCTTCGAGAAATAGCACTCTTTGCCGTCATACAACATGCCCGCCCAGTTATTGTCGTTAGCGGAAATACTGCCCCTCAGCGTTATCGCAACATATTTGAATCCGAATTTCGCGACGAGTTTTTCGGCAACGCTTTTATATCCTTCTTTCGAAAGTTTACCTCCGGTAATGTCGGTGTTATCGGCTTTTATTCCAAATACGTCCGAAGCGTCCTCTTCGTTTGCAATACACACGTCGACATACTGCATAAGTTCCGACATGACTTCACGAGCCTTATCTTTCGTCCAAAGTTTATTTCTATAATTCAGATCGCAAGACACTGTAACATCGTGTTTTTTTGCCGCGATCAACGCGTCTTTACAGATTGCCGCTACATTATCGTTAAGAGCAGGCGTGATACCGGTAAAGTGGAACCAGTCAACGTCGTCAAAAATCTTATTCCAATCGAAATCCGAACGCAAAGCGGTGGCAATCGCACTGCCGGCACGATCGTAAATAACTTTACTCGGGCGTTGCGATGCGCCCTTTTCACAATAATATATACCCAGACGATCGCCGCCGCGCACGATGTACGAAGTGTCCACTCCGTAACGACGCAACGAATTGACCGCCATTTGTCCGATATCGTGTTTAGGAAACTTACTTACGAACGCAGCATCCAGCCCGTAATTAGCGAGCGAAACAGCAACGTTCGCTTCACCTCCGCCGAAAGTCGCTTCAAACTTTTCGCTTTGCAGAAACCTGAGATAGTTTTCGGGTTGCAATCTTAACATTAATTCTCCGAAAGTAACTACTTTCATATTCTCCTCCAAACAGAGTTTATTGTTAAATACAGTATATCTCATAAAAACAAAAAAGGCAATTACAAATCACGCAATTTTTGTTTGCATTTCGTTTAATTTCACATTTGACACCTGCCCGCGAATGCGTTATAATAAAATAAACTAAACTTAAAGGTGCTAAATATGCAACGAATTATAGTGGCAAGTTCAAACAAAGGTAAAATCAAAGAAATACACGAACTTATAGGCGATAAATTCAATGTCGTTTCCATGAAAGATGCCGGAATATATCTCGAAGTCGAGGAAAACGGCACTACTTTCGAAGAAAACGCCTTAATCAAAGCAAAAGCAATATATAATATATGTCATGAGCCGGTCATAAGCGATGACAGCGGCCTAATCGTCGATGCGCTCGGCGGCAAACCCGGCGTACATTCTGCACGCTATGCCGGAAACGAACACAATGACGTCGCAAATAACGCTAAACTTCTCAAAAACCTCGAAGGCGTTTCCGACCGGAAAGCCAGATTTTGCTCTGTAGTCGTATATTATGACGGAACACGCACGGAAATCGCAAAAGGCTTTGTCGAAGGCAAAATCGCCGAAGCTCCTCACGGTGACAACGGTTTCGGATACGATCCTTTATTTATTTCAGACGAACTGAGTAAAACTTTCGGCGAAGCAACCGATAAAGAAAAAAATGCGATCAGTCATCGTGCTCGCGCGCTACGCGCTTTATGTAAACTTATATGACAAAATTTACGGTACTATCCGATACGCACGGCAAAGCCTATGAAAAAATAAGTGCTGTTTTACCGGAGATCAACTCCGGCGATTTCTTGGTCCATCTCGGCGACGGAACAGGCGATCTTGATGATTTTGAAGACAAAATCACGTGTGACGTATATCGCGTCGGCGGTAATTGCGATTTCGGACTCGGTTACCCTACCGATATTTTTATCGAGACCGAAGCCGGCAAAATACTTTTTACGCACGGTCACACTCACTCCGTTCGGTACGGCGATCTGACTTCATTATACTTTTTTGCGCTTCAAAATAACTGCGTCGCCGTTTTTTACGGTCACACTCACGTCGCTTATACAGGAATAAAAAACGGCGTCGTCATCGTAAATCCCGGTAGTCTCGGCGAGCCTCATACATCCGGCGCTTCGTTTTGTAGCGTTACGATCGAACACGGAATACTAAATCCGAAAATTGTTGTATTTTAACGCAAAAATCGTTGACTTTTTATTTCAGTTGTGCTATTATTTTTAAGCGTTGTGCGTAAACCACTTGCGGGTGTAGCTCAATGGTAGAGTTCCAGCCTTCCAAGCTGGCTGCGTGGGTCCGATTCCCATCACCCGCTCCAATATGCGCCAGTAGCTCAGCTGGATAGAGCAACGCCCTTCTAAGGCGTGGGTCAGGGGTTCGAATCCCTTCTGGCGCACCACACAATATTTGCCATGGTGGGTATAGCTCAGTTGGTTAGAGCGCCAGGTTGTGGCCCTGGAGGTCAAGAGTTCGACTCTCTTTACTCACCCCACTCATTTCTTTGGGGTATCGCCAAGCGGTAAGGCACGAGACTTTGACTTTCGCATTCGCAGGTTCAAATCCTGCTACCCCAGCCACAGATAATCCGTTTTAATGGGGTGTCGCCAAGCGGTAAGGCTACGGACTCTGACTCCGTCATTCGGGAGTTCAAATCTCTCCACCCCAGCCATTAGGTTCATTAGCTCAGATGGTAGAGCACATGACTTTTAATCATGGTGTCCCGGGTTCGATCCCCGGATGAGCCACCAACCTCGGAATTTACCGGGGTTTTTTCTTGTCC
>CAKQVV010000174.1 GCA_934277845.1 uncultured Clostridia bacterium | reverse complement strand
CGCGATGTGACCGAGGGTGAGGCACTCCAGGGCTGTGTGGTTCTCTCCGCCCACACCGCTCGTGATCGCCGCGATGCGCACGACGCTCGTCATGACGTTGGTGTATTCGGCTCCGTCCGCCGTAGTTCCCGTCATCGGAACGTTCTGGTCGGCGGCGGTCGCCGCCAAAAGGTCGTGGTTGCCGTCGCCGAGGAAGTAATCGGTGCTTGTCGAGGCTCTCAGCGTGATCGTGTCAAGGTCAGACGAAACGTAAATTTTCACAAGCAACTGGAACTTTTCGCCCATCATGCTGTAGATGCCCAGTTTCGCGTCCGCGGCAGGCGTTTTAACGAACGTAAAGCCGTTCGCGTCCGCGTCGATATTGTAAAAATCGTACCCGTAAATGCGATTGTCCGCGTTTATCATAACGTTCATGCCGTCCGCGTTCGTCGTCTCGTTCTGCGCAAACCAGGCTATCGTGAGCGCGACAAGCGAAAACAGGCTGAGCAAACTCATCGCCAGCGAAGATATGATTTTCAGTTTTGTCCGCGTCCGCTCCCGCATGTTTTTGTTCTTCGTTCTCCTTTCCGGCACAAACGCAACACGCCGTAATCCGTTTAAAAATAAAGTTGCCAAACTACTTTTGTAATCTGGCAACCGGCTGACTCATAAAGTCCCTGTGGCTTTGCGTAATAGCCTTGCGACTATCTTGCCTTTATCAAATTATCCGGGCTGTCCTACGCCCGCGACCGAAAGCGGAAACCGCAAAATCAGTCTTGTATGCTTATTTTAATAGATTTTGCCCGTCTTGTCAACACTTTTTCCCAAAATTTAATGTTTTTTACGTGAAATCCGCTTTCTTTTTGTAATTCGGCACCTTCTTTTTGTAATTTGGCACCGCAAAATCGCTTTAATCCGACGGCATTCCCGGATCCCGGCGGCGAAGCGGCGCGGACCGGATCACTTTTTTGCACAACTTCCGCCAAACCCTTGACAAACACCGCGCTTTTTATTATAATCGTATATGCTTTATCGCAAATATCCTTTTTCGGGGTGTAGCGCAGATGGTAGCGCGCATGGTTCGGGACCATGAGGTCGTGGGTTCAAATCCCGTCACTCCGACCAAAAATACCGATAGCACTTTTGTGTTGTCGGTATTTTTTTTGGGCGCAGTACGGGAGATGAACGATTTTGACGCAAGGCAAAATCTGTTCACGGTCGCACCAGCGACCAAGGGCGCATAGCCGAGTGTCTTTGCGCCTGCTCTCCCGTCACCACCGCGATTGAATGAAAATAATGCGGTTGAATTTAAAATAAACCGACGAAACCTTTTCGTTTTACAGCGTCATTCAGAGGAGCAACGGCTGACATAAACTCATTCAATTATGTCCTTCCATGTGCCCGTCGAGATTCTTCCCGTGTATTACCACGGTGCGGTCGTCGGGGACATACTCGTCGGGGAAATGAATCATTACGTTCGCCCGCTCCAGCCGCGACTGAAGGGCGCGGATCGGCACTCCGGCGATGCTGCAATTCTCTTCCAAAGCAAGGCAAGTCGCTTCGCCCGCCGCCTGTCCGGTGAGAATCGCGGGCGGAATAACGCGCAAAAGATCCCAGCCGTAGCCGATGCCTGCCGCGCTCCTGCCGGCAGTCACGATATTGTCGAAGTCGCGGTCGAACATCGTGCGGTAAGGCACTTCGAACAGGTGATCGCGGTGGTCGAAGTCGTTGATCGCGCACACCGAATCGTCGAAATGCCGATAGCAATCGGCGACTTTCAGCGCGTACTCGCCGCGTATACGGCAAGTGGTGCGGAAGTTCGGCATCAGCGGCAGCATGGCAATATCTCGCTCGCGCCGCGGTTGCGCTTTGATTTTCCGCAGCATTTCCAGTTGGTTAGTGACTAAATAATCGGTGACTTCTTCCGCCTTAAGTCCGCTCCACCTGGGCATATCCGCCGGCTGATTGTCGCCGTAAAGATTGATGCCGCCGCCGCACACCGTGCCGTAAGCATAGCGGATATCGCCCTTTTCAACGGCCTTGCGGCAATTCTCGAGCGAAATCATTTTGCCGAAATACGAATAGAAATTCTCGCCCGAAACCGTGGGCATGCCCGATCTTCGCAGCAAGTCCGCGTCGCCCGTAGTATCTATCAGCATTTTACACGCGTAAAGTTCGAGCCCCGACTTGCTGTCGGTGATCACGCCCGTGCAGTGCTTACCGTCCATGACGGGATAGGTTGCCGTGCAGTCGAACAACAGATCCGCGCCCGCGTTTTTCACTTCTTCCGTCAGTTGAAGCGCAAAAATATACGGCGAATACTGCTGACAATACCGCGCGGTAGCGGGATTTTGCGGCTCGCCGTCTTTCCACTCTTCCGGGATAGTGTCATAGCCGTACTCGGCGGATACGCGAAGCCACTTTTCGGCAAGCCCGAAAATTATCTGCTTACCCCTGCCGTTGCACATCGGCACGAAGTAATTGACAAGTCCCAGCGTACCCAAGCCGCCCAGAATGTTCGACTTTTCGAGAAGAAGCACGCTTTTGCCTCTTTTCGCGACCGAAACAGCCGCCGCAACGCCGGCAACGCCGCCGCCGGCGACAATCACGTCGTAATTCTTTTTTACGTTAAGTTTTTGCGAAAAAACGTATTGCTCCATTTTTTTCTCCGCCTTCGATTGCGATAAAATAATCTTCCTTGCGCGGCAAGATATATAGAAGTTTACCACAACCACACCGCTTTCGTCAAGTTTCCGTCCCGATTACATTCATACCGTTGACAATCCGTGACACGCGGCGTATAATTAAAACGTAAATCATACGAGAGCAGGGATAAAAATATGACCGAAGAATCAGGACGCAAACGTTACGATGACGAACCTTTTACAAAAGGGGATTTTTACAACCTTTGCAACGAAACGGTCCCGTACAGACTTTCATATATTCTGGACGGCGGGTTCGGCTCCGTCCTTACGCAAAAAAAACTGAAAACCCTCGACGAAGCGGCACCTTTCTATGCCACGCCGCGCGACGCGTTGCGCGCTATGCTCGTTGACGCCCGCGACCTGCTTGC
>CAKQVV010000173.1 GCA_934277845.1 uncultured Clostridia bacterium | reverse complement strand
GACGGAAACTGTGCGTTAGATTTTTATCATACCTTATTCCGAAAATTCGGGTTATAGGGGCGAATTGCCGCCCTTAATTTTTTCCTTACCGTCCTAAACGAGAAAAACGCGATTTGTAAAATTTTTATTTAAATGCACCCGTAACGCTTGACCTGAACGCCCTCGGTATGGTACTATGCTCACGCCCGATGAAACAATATATTGTGATAAATAGGGAATATCATCGCAATAGCACCACTATATATTGTTTCATAACTATTTGACCGATTCTATGCTCAAAGGATGAAAGATGGGAGGTATGAGTAATGAAAATCATTAAAAGAAACGGCGCAGAACAGTTATTCGACGAAAACAAGATCAGAGTCGCCGTACAGAAAGCCAACGACGCGGTACCCGAAGACGTCCGCATGACCAAAACGCAGATCAACCGTATCGTGGAACGCGCGGTGCACGACTGCGAAAAACTGGGACGCGCGCCCTCGGTAGAGGAAGTTCAGGATATCGTCGAACACCAGATCATGGCGCACGGCGCGTATGAAGTGGCAAAGGCTTACATTACCTATCGCTATACCCGTCAGCTCGTCCGCCAGTCGAACACGACCGACGACAAGATTCTCAGTCTTATCGAGTGCAACAACGAGGAAGCAAAACAGGAAAACTCCAACAAGAATCCTATCGTCAACTCCACCCAGCGCGACTATATCGCGGGCGAAGTAAGCCGCGATCTCACCAACCGCATACTTCTGCCCAAAGAGATCGTCGACGCGCACAACGAAGGCATAATCCACTTTCACGACGCGGACTATTATGCCCAGCACATGCACAACTGCGACCTCGTGAATCTCGAAGATATGCTGCAAAACGGTACTGTAATCACCGGCACGATGATCGAGCGTCCGCACAGTTTCTCCACCGCCTGCAACATTGCCACGCAGATCATAGCGCAGGTCGCGTCCAACCAGTACGGCGGACAGTCGATTTCGCTCGCGCACCTCGCTCCTTTCGTGCAGGTCAGCCGCGAAAAGATCCGCGGCGAAGTGGTTTCCGAGGTCAAAGCGCTCGGCGTTGACGCCACGGAAGAAAAGATCAACGAGATCACCGAAAAACGTCTGCGCGACGAGATCCGCAAAGGCGTACAGACGATACAGTATCAGGTAGTCACGCTGCTTACCACCAACGGACAGGCACCGTTCGTCACCGTGTTCATGTACCTGAACGAAGCCAAGAACGAATCCGAAAAACACGACCTCGCGATGATCATCGAGGAAGTTCTCCGTCAGCGTCATCAGGGCGTCAAGAACGAAAAAGGCGTGTGGGTTACCCCGGCGTTCCCGAAACTTATCTACGTTCTCGAAGAGGACAATATTCACGAAGGCGATCCCTACTACTATCTCACCGTTTTGTCGGCAAAATGCACCGCAAAGCGCATGGTGCCCGACTACATTTCCGAAAAAGTCATGCTCGAAAACAAGGTGGACAAGAACGGCGAAGGTCACTGCTACACCTGCATGGGTTGCAGATCCTTCCTTACTCCCTATATCGACGAGAACGGAAAGCCAAAGTATTACGGCAGATTCAATCAGGGCGTAGTCACAGTCAACCTCGTCGACATCGGCTTGTCCGCGCACAAGGACATGCAAAAGTTCTGGGAAATCTTCGACGAGCGCATGGAACTTTGTCACCGCGCGCTTCAATGCCGTCACGAACGCCTGACCGGCACGCTGTCCGACGCGGCACCGATTCTGTGGCAGTACGGCGCGCTATTGCGTCTTAAAAAAGGCGAAACCATCGACAAGTACCTGCACGGCGGTTATTCCACCCTGTCGCTCGGCTATGCGGGACTCTGGGAATGCGTCTACTCGATGCTCGACAAGAAACTCACCGAGCCCGAGGGCGAAAAATTCGGTCTGGAAATCATGCGCAAACTCAACGAATACACCGGCAAATGGAAGAAAGCCGAGAATATCGATTACTCTATCTACGGCACGCCGCTGGAGAGCACCACTTACAAGTTCGCCAAATGCCTGCAACGTCGTTTCGGCGTAGTGCCGCACGTCACCGACAAGGGCTATATCACCAACAGTTACCACGTCCACGTAACCGAACCTATCGACGCATTCGAGAAACTCCGTTTCGAAGCGCAGTTCCAGGCGTTGTCGCCCGGCGGCGCGATCAGTTATGTCGAAGTCCCGAACATGCAGAACAACATCGACGCGGTGCTCGAAGTGATGAAGTTTATCTACGATCACATCATGTATGCCGAACTCAACACCAAGAGCGATTACTGCCAGGTGTGCGGTTATGACGGCGAAATCGAGATCCGCGAAGAGGACGGCAAACTCGTGTGGGTATGCCCCAACTGCGGCAACCACGATCAGGACAAAATGAACGTTGCCCGCCGTACCTGCGGCTACATCGGCACCCAGTACTGGAATCAGGGCAGAACGCAGGAAATCAAAGAACGCGTACTTCACCTGTAAGCCGGGCGGATACAGGACGACAACAACGCAAAATCGATGTGGCGGTGCGGTAGTTTCCGTACCGCCATACGCGTATATCTGCAACAGCCGGAGAGGAAAATCATGAACTACTGTAATATTAAAAACTGCGACATATCAAACGGCGTCGGCGTGCGCGTTTCGCTGTTCGTGTCGGGTTGCCGCAATCACTGCAAAAACTGTTTCCAGCCCGAAACGTGGGACTTTAATTACGGCGACGAATTTACCGCCGAAACCGAAGAAAAAATCTTAAAAATGCTCGTCCCGTCGTACATACACGGACTCACCGTTCTCGGCGGCGAACCCATGGAACCGGAAAACCAGAAAGAACTTCTTCCTTTTCTCAAAAAGGTAAAAGCGGATTATCCCGACAAGACGATCTGGCTTTTCACCGGCTTTACTTTCGAGGAACTTTGCGACTCGTCCTGCCGCGCGAAAACCGAATTTACGGACGAAATACTGTCGACTCTCGACGTTCTCGTCGACGGACGATTCGTCGAGGAAAAGAAGAACATTTCGCTCCGTTTCCGCGGCTCGGAAAACCAACGGCTCATCGA
>CAKQVV010000172.1 GCA_934277845.1 uncultured Clostridia bacterium | reverse complement strand
ATTTCCCCCACCCAAAACGTCAAAAGGTGGGGGAATCCGAAAAAAATCAAAAATTTTTCAAAACGCGGGCAAACGCCACACAGCCAAACGGCGGAGAGTTTATATGAAATATCACGTAAATAAAATAAAGAAAACGATTTCATTATCGGTAGTCGTTGCGATTGCGCTCGCTACGTCTCTTGTTTTTGTCGCGTGCGGCAAAAGCAGAACCTTGCTTAACCCCCGTAAACCGACGACGCTTACTATGTGGCACGTTTACGGCGAACAGGTCGATTCGCCGATGAACGTTTACGTCGAACAATTTAATTCGACGACGGGGAAAGAAAAGGGAATCGTGATAAACGTCGCGCTGATGTCCAACGCCTCACAGATAGGCAAAAAGTTAAAAGACGCGCAAACCGACAAAGCGGGATCGAAAGACATGCCCGATCTGTTCTTTTGCCATGCGGGCGACGCGAAAAGTCTCGGAACGGAAAACCTTCTGGACTGGAAGAATCTTCTTCCGCAAAAAGACCTTGGCGAATTCGTCCCATCGTTTCTTAACGACGGAACAGTCGACAACAGTCTTTGCGTTCTTCCCGTTTCGAAATCGACGTATATGCTTTTTATCGCGGGCGGAGTTTTCGACAGGTTCGCCGCGGAAAAAAACGTTTCGCTTTCCGACCTTGAAACCTGGGAAGGTTTTTTCTCCGTTGCCGGAAAATATTACGAATGGTCGGGCGGCAAACCGTTCTGCGCGATAGATTATCTTATCAGGCTTGCCGAATTGTGCGCCATATCCGACGGAGAGAATATTTCTTATAAAGACGGCTGGTACGACGCAAACAACCCCGCGTTTATAAGCGCGTACGATACGTTTGCCGAGTCCATAGCAAAAGGACATATCGTCGTATCCGATATGTATTCCAACACGCAGGTTATGACGGGGCAAACCTGCGCCGGTATCGGTTCTTCGGCATCCGTCCTATATTACAACGACAAAATCACTTACCCCGACAACACGTCCGAAGATATGAAGCTTAAAGTTTTGCCCTTGCCGCAACAAGGCGGCAAACAAAAGGTAGCTACTCAAGCGGGCGTCGGACTTTGCGCCTACAAAACGACCGAAGCAAAAGCCGAAGCGGCAACCGTATTTGCGCAGTGGTTCACCGAAGAACGCCGCAATCTGGAATTTGTGCTTACAACGGGTTATATGCCCGTAAAAGCGGGGGCTTTCGACAAAATCGGCGAGGACGCTTTCCGATCGGATGCATACAAAAGCCTTTACGACGCTTTGCGCACTACCGTTACTACCTGCAATTTCGAAAAAGAACCGAATTTCGACGGATATTACACCAAAGTGTACGAGTTGTACGATGAAATCCGTAATATTCAGAAAAACCTCAAAATCGGTTACGAAAACGGTAAAACCTGCGAACAGTTCGTTGCGGAAATGAGATCCGCGCTTTTCGGCGTCGGCTGAGCGGGAGAACGTCGCAGCGACGGGAATATATCGGAGATATATGAAGATCATAGATTTCAAAAATAAAAAAACTTCTATGCATCGTAAGCTTTTGTTTTATATGCTTACGCTCGTTCTTCTTGTCGTCGCCTTTATCGGGGTCGGTTTGTTTTTCATCGGGCAATTCTCGACGACGACGGAAAAATACTCGAATAATCTCACTTTTCAGAATGAATTTTACGCAAGACAAATCGAAAAATACTTCGACGACGTTACGATGATGAGCCAAATGCTCGCAACCGACGCTTCGCAGATAATAGACGATTATCTGTCCGACAACGGAATCGGTCTTAGCGCGCTTAACGACTCTCAGTCGCATACGGAGGGCTTGCAGGCGGCGCTTTTTCCGAAACTTAAAGAAGAGTTGCTGAAAGCGGACGCGTCCGGAGCGTTTATAATTCTTGACGCAACCGTAAACACGGCCGGTGCAAACCCCTACGATTCCAGAACCGGATTATACTTCCAACGCAGTACCCTCGACCGCACGGACGAAACGTTATTGCTGTTCAGAGGCAGCGCGCGGCTCGGCAGAGAAAACGGTGTTATGCCGCATCGTAAATGGAAACTGGAATTCAGAACCGAACTCGTGCCGGAGCTGAAAGACCGCTTTGACCACGCTGAATCGAAAGAGAAAAAATCGACGCTGACGGGCATCTTCGCGCTTAGCGGAACAAGCGAAAAAGCCATGGCGTGTCTTACCCCGCTCTACGGCTCGGACGGTTCGTTTTACGGAATAAGCGGTTTTGAAATTTCAAACAACTACTTCAAAGATTACTTTGCGCAACCGACGAGATTGGAGCAATTGACCTGCACCTTTTCCGAAACGACCGAAAACGGCGTAATCGATTGCGACAACGTTTTCTGGGCAGGCGTTCTCGGCGGATACTCTCTGAAACCGAGCGGCACGCTTACGCCAAAAACTCTAAAAGGCAACCTCACCGGTCTCAGCGGCGAAACAGACTTCGTCGCCGTCGAAAATCAAGTGACGATTTGCGACACACGCTATACTCTTGCGGTGATACAACCGAAAAGCGAATTCGACAAAACCGTGGCGATAAACGTAACCAAAATCGTTCTGGTTTGCTTTTTGCTGGTGTTCACCGCCGTCGTTCTTTGCGTCGTCTTTTCGCGAAAATTCGTCGCGCCCGTGATAAAGAATCTGGAAAAAATACGCAAGCAGGAACACGCCGAAGCAAAATCCGACATTTCGGAAATCGACGACCTTTTCGTCTACCTTGCCGAGCAGGACAGACTGCGCGACCTCGAAACCGATAAACTGAAACGGCAGAACGACGAACTCGCAAGCGTAACCGAAAGCCAGACCGCCGAGATAGACAGGCGACAAACGGAAATCGAACGGCTTGCGTATTCGCGGAAAAACGAGATAGACCCCGACGACTACGAGGCGTTCAAAATCGGTCTCAAGGAACTTACCAGAACGGAAAGAACCGTTTTCGATCTTTACCTTCAGGGCAAAACCGCTAAAGAAATAGCCGACGCGCTTAATATCCGCGAAAGCACGCTCAAATTCCACAACCACAACATTCTGGAAAAACTCGACGTGTCTTCGCGCAAACACA
>CAKQVV010000171.1 GCA_934277845.1 uncultured Clostridia bacterium | reverse complement strand
CCTCACGTGAGTTCGAATCTCACACCCTCCGCCAACGCCCCGACAGGAATGTCGGGGCTTATTTTTACATTGACGTTCCGCCTGAGCCGGCAGTATTTTTTCGCTGTTCCATACGAGATTTGAAGTCAAGATATTCAAAGTATTCATCGAGCGTTTCAAAACCAAGTCGGTTCATTTCTTCTTTTGCTTTTTTGAATTCCGATACGCTGCTCGGTGTTAATTCGGGAAAAACGGATTCAATGGGTTCGTTTTTCAATTGTTCATCTTCGTCGGTCGTATCGACGAATACAGCGTCGTCAACGTCTTCGTAATCTTCATCCCAACTATCGTATTCATCCTCGACGTTTCTTATTTTTTTAGGTGCCGCCTCGACATCGCTTGAATAAAAAATCTTTTGTATTTTTGACATTGCGTCGGGCGACGTTTGTTCTATGGGAGTAGGCTTACCGCTGAATACGCTTGAGAGAGTATCTGCGATACCAAGTTTTGAAGAATAATTCAAATGACTATAAATATCTGCCGTAGTGTTGAACGTGCTGTGTCCGAGCCATTCCTGAACCGCTTTCATATTTACTCCGCAAGCAATCAATATGCTTGCGCAACTATGACGCAATTCGTGCAGACGAATTACAGGTAAATTATGACGCTTCAAAAACGCTTTGAAATGAGTAGTCAATGTATCGGGACGTATTAGGTTTCCCATTTCATCCACACAGACGTAATCAATAAATTTCGGGTTATAATAGGTCCCGTATTTTTCTCGCCGAAGTTCTTGTTCCGTTTTCAGTTTCAAAAGCATATCTTTTACAAACGGTAGCAACGGTAAAGTCCTCATGCTTGACTGATTTTTCATTGTGTCTTTAACAACGGTAACCCTTTTTCCGTTTACTTCACATTGAATTGCCGTATGGTCAAGCGTAAGAGTGTTTTTATCAAAATCAATCGAACTCCAACGCAACCCGCAGACTTCACTTCGTCGCATACCGTAAATTGTAGTTAATTTATATATGTGTTCGTATGGATCTCCTTGCAGTTCGTTGAATAAATTTTTTACTTGTTCCGCAGAGTAAAATTTTGCTTTATGTTTTTGGTATTTTGGTCGTTCAACTTTATCTGCAGGATTTGTCAAAATCAAGTCAGACCTATATGCAATTTGCAACGCTCTATGAATAACGGCATGATAATGTTTGCAAACCTGCGGTGATTTCCCTTTTTCTTCTTGTAAGTATGTGTAAAACTCCTGAATGTGAGCGGGTTTTATTTCGTTTACGCGTAATCCTTTTTCTTCGAAATATGGGGCTATAACTTTTACGAGAAGTCGGTATCCGCTGTACGTCGTAACTTGTAAATTTGGTTTCACTAACCGCAACCACTCATACAGATAATCGGAAAAAAGCGGACTGTCGGATTCTTTGATTGCTTCCTGCGGTTGTTTTTTTCCCGCAAACGACAGCGTTCCGTTTTCATATTGGCTGACGATTTCTCTCATCATATCGGTAGCGGCGCGCTTGTTGTTCCGTTCGTCAAGACCGGTGGCGATCCACTTGTTTTTATATTTGCCGTTTTCGTCCTTGTAAGAGATAACAACATAATACTTGCCACCTTTAACCGCTAATCTGCCTGTCATTTTTATCCTCCGCGCAAACGAAAGCGATGACGCTTTTTTTGGCTATAATATATTTACTCCCGACCTTTTTAGCCGGCAAAACTCCGCTACGTAAAAGGCGATAAGCAAACGACGTGCTTATTCTCAACATATCCGAAACCTGCTCGACGCTCACAACGTCGGGGTAGTCCTTAAACATTTCATTCATAAGCAAAAGCCCTCCTGCAAGGGTATGTATATTTGTTCCTGTAAATTTTCGATAAGTTCGTCTATAATGTATTCAAAATCGCTTTTATCGACGTTGGCAAGATTTCCGTATCCGTCAAGACGATAAATACCCGCATCGTACGTGTCGCCTATAAAAAACCTTAACCGACTGAGATCCGTCGCATTTTCTTTAACGATATACTCCAAAATATCTTCGGTAACGAAATCGTAGTCGGTTATTGTGTCCGTTAGGCTGGTTCCGTGCTTATTATCAAATTCGGCACACTTGTTCCAAAGTTTACTATACGTGTCGTTGTGGTCGTAACCCAAACCGTACTTAAACTCACTTAAATCGTCCATAAAAGCCAGTTTCTCAAAATCTTCTTCGTTTGAAAGATAAAACTCGCCATAATGAAATACGGCAACGGCGTCGGTATCGATTCGAATATTCCGTCCTTTTTGGTCAATAAAAACGACGGGGCTTTCGGACAGATTTTTTATGTAAACATAATCGGAAAACCACTTGTCGAAGTAATCGTGTTTCATATCTAAAAAACTTTTCGGGGGATTGTAAAACAATTCTTCTTTGTATCCGAAATATCTATCGTTGAATTGCTCCACTATCGAAATATAATCTTCGACGGTATCGGCAAGGGCAAGGTCTCCGAATACTTCTTCACCGTATCCGCCGTTGCTTAAATACATATCGCCGTTAAATTCTCTCGAACTTAAAATATTCCCTTCCGGCGTTATTATGGCAATCTGTCCTCTCGTCAAAATAATCCTCCTTTACATTTGACTTTGTTCTTCGCGGAATCTGCGGTAAAGTCCGCCGTCTTCATTTCGTACGTTTTCTGCAAAAAAAGATAGCGCGTGACTGTAATCGCTGTCCTCGTCATATAGCAAACAGTAGCACCCTTCGTCGCGTTCTACGGTAATACCGAAAGACGTAAGAATTCCTTTCAGATAAAAAGCGTAGGTTTCTATCCGTCCGTCTCTGCTTTCATAGTGCTCTTTCGGTACAACTTCCGAATAGTTACAAAGCGTACCGTCCCTAAGAGAAGATTGCAGATAATCGGCGGTTTCCTTTGCGTCGTATTGAGTAAGAATATCGCGTAAAATACGCGCGGCGTCATCAGTCGTTTCCGTTGACAGCCGTTCGGCAACGGTACGCAAATCAGGGGATAAGTCATCGTATAAGTCGATTATTCGCTTATCTATATACTGTTCCTGTTTCCTGTCCGGCGCGACGAAAATCTTGACGGTATCGAAATCGAAAACGTTGGCGGCGTGCGGCACGGCTCTTGGGT
>CAKQVV010000170.1 GCA_934277845.1 uncultured Clostridia bacterium | reverse complement strand
GAGCGAACGTGACGGCGGGATCTTTGTCGTTATTAAACGCCGTGGACAGCGCGGGGTGCGACGCGAGCGAGATCGCGCGGAGCGTGCCTTCAAGCGATGCGGCAAGCCTTTCCCCGTCCTCGCCCATCGTCAAAAGTCGTTCCTTTACCGATTTGTCAATCGGGCGTTTTTTCTTGAACGACTTCATGAGTTCGCCTACGATATGTTCGCAGTCGGCAGCAGAGCCGCCGTTGCCGCAAATAAGTAGTTTTTTGCCGTTGCGATACGCCTCGGCGGCGATTTCAAACGCGCGGCGCACGTTTTCTTTCTGTCCGGTCAGCGCGGGATAACGCGTTGTAAGTTCGTCGAGTATCTTTTTTGTCGTTTCTTTCATTTCAAAAATCTCCTTTGGCGACTGCAAGTGCAGCGTAATCGCCCACGTTTTCGCCTAAACCCGCGGGCAGTACTTTCACCGCTCCCAGCGAATACGACAAACATTCTTTTTTCATCACTTTCTCGGCGGCGGGCAACAATAAATCGCCCGAGCGCATAAACACTCCGCCGATAATTATTCTCTCGGGGTTGAGAATATCGACGAGTATCGACAAAGTTCTGCCCAGCATTTCGCCGCTTTTATGATAGACCGCACGACAGAATGCGTTGCCGCGACGCGCTCCTTCGGCAAGCGTTTTTGCTGTCACGCCTTCTTCGCCGGCACCCTGTACAAACTCGGTGTAAGCCTCGGCATACTTCGTTTTCTTCGCCATAATTGCGGCAAGACGAGCGATCCCCGCGCCGCTGCAATAACCCTCGCACGAGCCTTTTTTGTAGTACCCGAGAGGTCCGGTCGGCGTAAGTCTGACGTGTCCGATTTCGCCGGCGTTGTCGTTTGCGCCGATATACAGTTTTCCGCCGAGTATCAGTCCCGCACCGAAACCCGTGCCGAACGTAAGGAATACCATATTCTCCGCGCCGCGCCCCGCGCCGAACTTCCATTCTGCGACGGCGCAAGCGTTGGCGTCGTTTACCAGCCGCGTTTTTATACCGAACTTTTCTTCGAAATAACGGACGATTTCCACGTTGTCCCACCCGGGCAGCCCCGGCGGAGAAAGTACCACTCCGCGTCTGCCGTCGAGCGGTCCGCCGCAACTGATACCGATGCCCGCGATCTCGTATTTTTCGCGTTTCTTTTCTATGAAATCGGCGAATCTTTCCAAAACTTCGGTATATTTCAGTCCGGCGGTTGCGAACATTTCTTTGTCGATTATTTCGATTTTATCGGTAACGTTTCCCAGCGTCGCGGCGCACTTGGTGCCGCCCACGTCAAGTCCTATACAGTACATCAAAAGTCCTCCCTTTCGTCGAAGCCGATCTTTTTCATTGCCGAAACGTAGCGACCTAGCGACAACGCAATTATACCGGTGTGGAAATGATTCTGTTCTTCTTTGCCGTTCACTTTCCATGTAAAACAATAAAAGCCTTTATCTCCGGCGGGCAGTTCGATCCCGGCGATCTTTTCCGAACGATAAGCCGCGCATTTCGCCGTACCGCAAAGCATCGGTTTGTCCGAATAAATCTCGGTGACCGAATACGGTACTTCGATCTCGGCAGCGGTATCGTTGACGAGATACAGCACCAGTTTACCGTCCGCTTCGTCGCCGATTATGCAGACGGGCGACTGACTGCGCTTTATATAATGATAAGCGAGTTTTTTCACTCCGTAAAAATCGACTACCGCGTCGGAAACCTGCGGCCAGCCGTCGATTATGTTCCACCAGATTATGCCGCCGTGTGTGTTGCGGTTGATGCGAAACTTCTCGATAAAGTACTTGAACGCTTCGGCTTGGGAAATCTGGCTTGCAAACGCAAAGTCATCAAGATTATTTTGTTTGCCGAACAGCGTGGTTACCTGATCTGCCATCAGTTTTATTCTGTACGCAAACGGTTCGTCCGTACCCGCACCCGAAGAAGTCGCGTGCGCGAGGTATTCTTTCGTAGGCTCGTCGCCGTCGAACATTTTTTCGGGATTGCGCAAAAATTTTGCCAAAGATTTTGGCGAAGGACAGCCGTGATAGCCCGTTTCGGAAGCGAAAAGCGCGGGAGAATTGCGGTAGAACTCACCCTTGAAGTAGTCGCGAGGTCCCCAGATATGATCCTCGGAAGCAAGCCACGGGGCTGCGAACGCGGCGGCGTTTTCCAGGTACGGCGAACTGGGCAGATACGGGCGAAGTACGTCGTGGTCGCGGAGAACGTGCGGAAGCACTTCGCGCGTTATAGAGTACTCGCAGGTGTTGCGGTCAAAGCCGTTCCAGCGATGCGCGATATCGCACTCGTTGTCGCCCGCCCACAACACTATCGAGCAATGGTTACGAAGCCGCTTTACCACGCACTCGACCTCTTGTGCGATTGCTTTCGTAAATTCGGGCGTTTCGGGATACTTGCCGCACGCCATCATGAAATCCTGCCACACCATTATACCGTGGCGGTCGCAGTAGTCGTAAAACTCGTCGGTTTCGTAAAGTCCGCCGCCCCACACTCTGACGGCGTTGCAACCGACGTCGGTCGTGAGTTCCAGCGCACGGCGTACTCTGCCGTCATAGTCCTCGTGGAGCGCGTCGACGGGCACCCAGTTGGTGCCGAGTACGAAAACCTTTTTGCCGTTCACGACGAATTCGAACTTCGCGTTCTCGTCGGTCACGAGCGTCGTTCTGTCGAGCCGTACCAAACGGATACCGAAACCGAGCGTTCTCTCGTCCACGATTTCGCCGCGCTTTATAAGGCGGATCGTCACATCGTAAACGTTCGCTTCACCGTAGCCGCGCGGATACCAAAGCCGCGGCTTCTCCACCCGAAATCTCGCCGTTTCCATATTGTGCCACGGCACGCACTCGTAGTGAAATTCGCTGTCGCCGCACTTACCCGATACCGTGATTTTATAGTCTGTAAGGTCGGGCGCAGCCACTGTAAAGTTATAATAAAGATTGATTTCGGCGTAGTCCTCGAACGCTTTGGCTGCGTACAGATAATATTCGACGAACTGCTCGGACTGATATTCGGAAAGGAAAACGCCGCGGGTTATGCCGCCGCAAGCCATTCGCGGAAAAATATCCCACCCACAATACGCGGGTGAGCGACGAAGTCCCAGCGCCTGGTACGCGTACTTGAGCGCGGAAGCCATAGCGGGAACGTAATAGTCGCGGGCGGCGATCGCCGACGGATAGATA
>CAKQVV010000169.1 GCA_934277845.1 uncultured Clostridia bacterium | reverse complement strand
GTTATCAGACAGCAGAACGAAGAAAGTATCTGGAACGAAAGTTTGATTGTGTACGGCACGCAGTACTTAAACGCATAACCCGCGCCGCATTTTACCGAAGTATTCACGGGTGTGAAACCGAGTCCGACGTAATCGAGATCGGTGCCGTCGGCAGACTTTGATATAATACGTTTCATTGTCACGGTGACGATTTTTTCTTCGCCGTCGCGCATTATCGCAAGATCATAAGATACATCGACTTTCTTGACTTTTACAAGATCGTCGTAAGTTTTCATTATACCGATTTTTTCACCGTTCACCGCTGTAATTACGTCGCCGACTTGCAGTCCCTCGCAATACGCATTACCTTCCGCATCTGTATAAAGCGTGTGTACTTGTGGCGTAACGTAGCCGACCGCAAGTATGAAAATAAACGAAAATATTATTGCCGACACAAAGTTGAAAAACGCTCCCGCGGCAAGTACGATAATTCGTTTCCACGGCTTTTCCTCGGTAAAAGAACGCGGTTTTTCCGCCGCTTCTTCCTTTTCTTTCAACGGATCAACGCACGGCGGCATAACCGGAACAGGCTGAATTTCGGGAAAAACGGAATCCGGATCGACGTACTCATGCGTTTCTTCATCCCCTTCGAGTCCGCTTTCATCCTCGAACGCGCAATAACCTCCAAGCGGTACTGCTCGAAGCGAGAATACTTCGCCGGTCTTTTTATTCTTTTTAGAAAAAATCTTGGGACCGAAACCGACGGAAAACTCGTTGATTTTAAACTTAAAAATTTTCCCGGCAACATAATGTCCGAGTTCGTGAATTACGATCATTGTCAGGAGAATGACAACTGCTATTACGATATAAAGAAAATATTTCATCTACTCTCCGTAATTTTTTTATAATCGCGTGTGACTGCCGAGTACACTTTTTCGTGCAACTCGATAATCTCGCGATAGTCGCTGTACGGCATCGCTTTTTCGGTATTTAGAATATGCTCGGCTATACTCATAATATCCGTAAAACCGATTTTCCCGTCTAAAAACAACGCCACGGCAGCTTCGTTTGCCGCATTCAGGATCGCCGGTGCAGTACCGCCTTCCTTCATAGTTTTCTTTGCGAGCCCAGGCATCGGGAAAACTTCTTCGTTCGGCTCCATAAACGTTATAGGACGATCAAAACAATAATTTCCATATTTAGACGCTATTCTTTCAGGATAAGTCAGCGCGTATTGAATAGGTAAAGTCATATCGGCAGGCGCGATTTGCGCAACTACCGTACCGTCGTTAAACTCGACCATAGAGTGAATTATGCTTTCCGGTTGAATGACATAATCGATATTTTCGGTACCGAACAGCCAGCGCGCCTCTAAAATTTCAAGTCCCTTGTTCATCATCGTCGCACTGTCCACGGAAATTTTTTTTCCCATAGACCAGTTGGGATGTCTGACCGCCTGCTCCGGCGTAACGTTTTTCAGTTCTTCTCTGCTTTTTGCGCCGCGAAACGGACCGCCGCTTGCGGTGAGAATCAACCTGTTCAAATCTTCTCGTCTGCCGCCGCCCAAACACTGGAATATCGCCGAGTGTTCGCTGTCGACAGGCAGAATTTCGACGTTTTTCTTTTCGGCTAGTTCGGTAACGTATTTTCCGCATGCGACCAACGTTTCTTTATTCGCAAGCGCAACTCGTTTTCCGGCGTTGATAGCGGCTATTACGCCTTTCAGTCCGTTAAGTCCGACAACCGATGCAACGACAATATCGACCGACGGCAATGACGCCGCAACTTCCTGCGCCTTTTCGCCGGCACAAGTTTCGCATTTATAGCCGATTACGGCAAGTTCGTCTTTCTTCGACGCGTCAGCAATCCCTACGAATTCCGGACGGAACTCCTCGGCTTGCTTTATAAGAGTAACCGCGTCGGTGCCGCAAACGAGCGCACAAACGCGGAATATATCCTTATATTGCCTGACTACGTCAAGCGTTTGTCTGCCTATCGAACCGGTACTGCCCAGTATCGCCACTCCGATCATAACACGACTCCGAGTATCGTAAAGTAAATATACAGGAACACCGCCGAAATTATGAGTCCGTCGATGCGATCCATAAATCCACCGTGTCCTTTAAGAAAATTGCCGAAATCTTTGATTTCGCAAGCGCGTTTGACGTACGAGGAAATAAGATCGCCGATCTGGCAAAACAACGAAGTGCCAAACCCCAGTATAATGAAATGCAAAACATTAGGGACGATTGCCGTCATGATCGGCGCACAACCGAGTACTCCGTTTTTAGCAAACAAATATACTATTATTCCGCCCATAGTTCCGCCGGCAAGACCTCCGATCGCACCGGAAATCGTTTTATTCGGACTTATTTTCGGGCAAAGTTTAGGTCCTTTAACGGTGGATCCGACAAAATACGCCATAGTATCCGTGAGCGTGGTCGAAATAAACAATATCAAAATCGCAACCGCAGAACGAGATCCGAACGTAGACAATCCGGTTATTTCCGATTTCGCACCCGGAAGGAAATGCGCAAGTCCGAGCGTGTAAACCATAATTGTGGTCGGATAGATCATCACGAAAAGAGTGCTTATCGCGTTGCCTATGTCATAACTTTTATTACACATAGTGAACACGATACAGGCAATAAACATCACCGCGAGAACTCCGAAGTAAGCCGTAATGCCGCCCTGTCCGCGCCCGAATTCGATTACAAGTTTGAACGCCGTATAACCTGCCGCTATATTCGCATAAACGAAAAAGTTTACGGGTTTTGGAAACTTCAACGAAATCGCCCGCGAAAACTCAAATCCCGCAACCGTCATCAAAAAGACTACCAGTGTGTCATAAAAAATATCGTAAACATAAAGTCCGAGCAAAATCGGCGCAACATAAAGCACCGCAATAAACACTGCGGTTAACGTCCTGACATGGAAATTGCTTCTTTTCTTCTTGTCGGAAGCATTGTCATCGCCGTTTCCGGTCGGCGGTTGTACGATATTTTTCTGATCGGAATTGTCGTTGTTGTCTGCCATTTGATGATAACCTTTACGTTGAAATAGAGAGTGAAAGTCGCATCGGACAGCGCACGTTTCACATATTAAACTTTTCCGTAACGTCTCGGTCGCAAACGATACTCTTTTACCAGCGCATCGAATTCTTTTGCGGAAAAGTCCGGCCAAAGCGTATCGGTAAAAAGCCATTCCGAATACGCCGCCTGATATAATAGAAAATTACTTAATCTTTTCTCCCCGCCGGTGCGAATAATCATATCC
>CAKQVV010000168.1 GCA_934277845.1 uncultured Clostridia bacterium | reverse complement strand
GCCTCATGCCGAATGTAATGCGTCCGAGAATATGCACGCGGAATAATTCATAGACTAGTAGTATGGCAAACGACGGAGAAAATACGATTTCACAAACGAAAAATCTGATTACCAAATTTGCAATGGCGGGCGTGGGAATTTTAAACCTTACGCTTACCGTAATGCATCTGGATCATTTAAATGCGGTATTATATTATTGCGCCGTATGTGCTTTCTCGTGTATTTTAGTCGCATCCGTTGCAATACGGGATATTCAGTCGCCGATTTATAAGTTTTTATCGCTGTTAAACGGATTGTCTGCGGTTGTGCTGGTGTCGTATATCGCTTTATACTATTCCGGTGTGCTCGAAAAAATAAATAACATAGAAGAACTGCGTAAATTCGTAAAAGAAAGCGGGCAGTGGGGCGTTTTGGTGCTGTTCGGGTTAACGCTGCTTCAAGTAGTCGTTCTGCCCATTCCGGCTGCCGTAACGATACTGATAGGCGTACTTATGTATGGACCGACCGTATCGTTTATCGTGAGCACCGTCGGAACTATAGGCGGCTCGATTATTTGCTTTTTACTCGGTAAATTCTTCGGATATAAAGTAGTAGCCTGGATTATAGGAGACGAAAAGACGAAAAAGTATGCCGACTTTATCAACGAAAAGGGTAAAATTCCGTTTATCGTTATGTTACTGTTTCCGTTCTTTCCGGACGATATTCTCTGCATGGCTGCCGGGCTTACCAAAATGACGTTTAAGTTTTTTATTGTCACGGTAGTACTTACTCGCCCGATAATGATTGCATTTATAAGTTATTTCGGTACCGGCGAAATAATTCCGTTCAACAGTTGGGGAATTCCGGTATGGATAGGGATGTTTGTTTTTGCCGTTGCACTTTTGTATTTCATCAATTATTTGATCGGAAAGCGGCGCGACAGCAAAAACGGTGACGAAAAACAAGAATAATTATGATAACGAAATGGTTTAATTTTTACGGACTTATTTTTATTGCTGTAATTATGATTCCAAACATAATTTTTGCAATTACGAACAAGGACGGATTTCAGAATTTATATAAAAACAAATCGATTGAGACTCTTGAACAAATCGGGAGAATAGGTTGTTTTGTTTTTATGATTCTACACATTCCGCCGCTTGTTAAAGGTTTTTGGTTCGATCGCGCAGAAATCGTTTACGTAATTTTCGGTTGTTTGTTTGTGCTGATATACGTTGCGGGTTGGATAATCTTTCGGCACGAAAATTCAGTGCGGAAATCGTTGTTTTTATCTTGTGTACCGTCATTGCTGTTTATTGTGAGCGGAGCGTTGCTTGGGAATATTTCGCTTGTAGTGTCAAGTGTGATATTTGCGCCGTGTCATATACTTATAAGTTATAAAAACGCAAAATCGGATTTATAACGAATCGATGTAAAAAAGAAGTCTCCCGACGATTGTCGTAAGACTTCTTTAAATTTTTAATTAGTCAACCGTAAAATTCTTTGATCTATACAAACAGTTGAATATTATTCCGCTTACGGGAACGTTGGTGGTCAGGATGCAGGGGAGAATCATCGAGAGCAGGTATTCGCTGCTGCCGCCGATAGGCATTCCGCAATAAACATTGATTGCATACACTATTAAAATCAGTTGCAGCATAATGATCGTGCGGAAGATCATTGAATTTTTGAAGTTGAAATCGACGCGCTTGCGTTTGAACGGATCGGATAAATATAATATTCCGGCGGTTATCGGGAATGCCAGACAAAACAGAATCGAACAAACGTAAAGAGCAACGGCGTAAGGCATTTCTACCGAAACCGAAGATCTGATCGTTATGAATGCGATGAAACTTTCAAGTAACATTATCAAGAACAGAATGCCATGCTGAAAAAGCAGAAGTTTATTGCGATAGTAATAATACTGCTTGTTGTACTCGCGGGCGGCATTACTGTCCGGCGTGCGGATTTTTACTTCGTCGCCGAGATCCCTTATCGACTGTGAAAGTTTTCCGAAGTTACGCACCTGAATCTTTTCTTTTACAGACATTGTGCTTTCCGACACCGGGTCGTCAACGTGAGGTTTTTCACGCGGTTTTTCCGGTTCTGACGGCGTGCCGTAGTCCGCTACAAACCCTTCGAGCATAGTGCGGTAATTGTCGTCCATCGGGTTTTGTTTTCTGGTTTCCGCTTGATACGGGGTGTCCGGAATCTCGGTATCGTAACTTAAAAAGTCCGGGGAATTCTTTTTTTGGTATTCTTGTGCAGGCTCGTCGTGAATTGGATGTTGAGCGGCGGATACGGTTGTGTCCCGGATATCTTCGTCTTCCAAAGCGAAACCGTATTGTTCGGCGGTGCTGTAATTAAACGGGCTGTAAGACGACGTTTCGTCGGAATCAAAATACGTTTCACCGAAGGATCGTTTTGGAATAGTTTCCGTGGTTGCGGCGCTTACGTTATCGGAATAACTCTTTTTGTTTTCTGTGTCGGATAGAATTGCATCGATTTCTTCCGAGTTTAAGGAATGTTTATTTGATTCGTCGACATCGGAAGCGTCATAACCGAAATAATCTGCATTTAAAGCGGAGTCTGTCTGATTTGCCGGTTCGACTCTTTCATTGTCAAAATTGACGGTATTTTGTGAGTCTTGCTGCGCCGTATAATCGGATTGCTGCATAGTTTCACCGTACTTAAACGCAGTCTCAGAGGCGGGCGGAGTCGTTTCTTCGGCTTCGATTGTTTCGGCGACGGGTTTTTCTTCCAGTTCTTCGTCGGTTTCGACATCGGCTACGGCTTCAACGATTTTTTCTTCGTGTTTTTCCGGTGCTAGTTTTTCGGATTCGGTCTCTTTGTCGGCTTCGTCGCGAACAGGCTTTTCCACACTGTCAAGATCGTAGTCGCGTTCTGAAATAAGTTGATCTATTATAGTGCGCGAATACTCGTATTCATCCTGGTTTTGAACGAATACTTCGCGACCGAGATCGGTGAGAGTATAATATTTTCTTCTGCCGCCGTTGGAGTTTGATTGCTCGCCCCAGTAGGAAGAAATAAACCCTTGGCTTTCAAGTCGTTTAAGACAACTATACAACGTTGGCTGTTTTAAGATGTACTGACCGTGGCTTTTATCTTCGATTTCTTTGATAATATCATATCCGTAACGATCCCCGCTATATAATGCTTTAAGTATTATCGTATTGATGTTACCGCGAATCAGGTCGCTGTTAATTGTTTTTGTCATTAAGTCACCGCCTTTTGTATATAGTACTATTCTACATTTAATTGGTAAATTTGTCAATCAAATACTATTTCACGCATAGTAATTTTTATATTTTTCTTAATTTATGTGCGACAT
>CAKQVV010000167.1 GCA_934277845.1 uncultured Clostridia bacterium | reverse complement strand
GCGTCACCGCCTCGCGACGGTTTTGCCAAAGTATTCTGTTGTCGGAAAACGGCATAGCCGATTCGTTAAACTCATTTTAACATAACATTTATCGATTCGTCAACGGTTTTCGGATAATTTTTTCGGTTTTTTGCGTTTTTTTGCGATTTTTTGCTTCGGGACGCGATGTTTTACCCGTCCCGTGACTGCGTGAGCGTGTCGTCGTAAACGCCTTTCCCTTTCGGCGTTATGTTGCCGATATACGCGAAATTATACCTAACCGAGGTCGTTCCGTCGTCGTTTGCGGTCGTATTTCTCTCGAACATCACCCACGGAGAGCCGCCCGTTTCCGCGTTTGAAATTATGAAAGTCACGTGGTTGAATTCGGGATAATTCCCTGACGCGTCGAGCGTGACGGTATCGGTATTGACGAAGTACAGCGACTTTATCGCGTGGTCCTTGCCCTCGCTGCCGCCCGTCGCCGACGCGCCTATATCGAGGTACATAAGGTACGCTCCGTTGCCGCTCCCGGACGGTCCCAAAGCATATTCCGTATCACCGTTTACCGGAATTTCAAAATAGTACACAGCGTTTTTTACAACGTTCCCCGGGTTCATAATCCAGTCGCAATCGAACGCAAGCGTAAGCGTGTTTTCGTCTATGTTCCCCACAGAATAACTGCCGTCGGCGTACTTATAAACGTAAGTCTGATTGCCGGAACGCTTGTAAATTTTCGATATCTTTTTGATTGAATTTATATCGTTTCCGTTTCGTATAACGTGATGCAGAGAAAAGAACGAATTGTTATCTTCATAATAAGTTCCGGCAAAAAACGTAATATTACCTCTGCCGTTCGTTCTGAAATTCACCGCATCGGACACCATCTGATAATTTTCGTAACTGTTATTCTCAATCTTTACCGACGGAGCTCTGAACGTATTTCTCGTGCTTATGGTAGCGTTCATAAAATGCAGACCGTAAATACTTGTGCCGCTCGCCGCATCGGTTCCTTGCGTAAACGTATTACCGAGTCCTGCCCGGGCACCGTCGTTGCCGCTATAATTTACAAGTCCGAGTTCACCGTACCCTATTTTGTCATAACCGGAAATATTTCCGTGCACACTCGTATTTCCGGAATTATAATTGTCCGCGATTCTCACCAGATTTCCGGTGTTTTTATTGACGGTGAGCACTTCGAGTTTATCTTGTTCGAACGCGGCGTTTATGTTATTGTTGTTCGTAGCAACGTTCAACTGATACAATCTGTCCTTTCTCACGCGTATGTCGGCAGTATCGTCGTATGCACCGCTCGTGATATACCCGACATTATTTTCGGCTGTTTTATAATTTTCGTCGGTGAGTATCGGCAAATATGTTTGCGTAGTTTCACCGTCGTCATTTACGAATTTATACAAAGTACCGGTCAGATATCGTCTTTTAGTTACAGGAGTAATTGTCAGATCGACCGGAATGTTACTAAGCGCTCTCCAATAACCCCCATATATTTGCAAATAGTTCTTATACGTCGTACCGGTATAAGTTCCGTATAACTGATTTCCGTTCCTTGTCCACGTCGTATTATTTGTGTTTGCCAACGTAAAAACATTACCGCCCCAGTTAGATGTGTTAATATATATTTTGGTATCGTCCGAATATGCGTACAACGCGCCGTTTTCAAGGTACCACGTCGTTGCTCGATTAACATCGGTCGTTGGCGTATTTGCTCCATAGTAAGCACTCGTACTACTTAACGTAAGATAGTTACCGTTACCGTCGCTTATCAGGAATCCGCTCACGCCGTCGTCAAGTTCGCCGTAAGCAATTCCGGAAAGAATTTTTCCGCCGGTAAGATAGTGCACCGACGAGTCTGCTCCGCCGCTGCTGAAGTCCGCTTGTCCTTCGTCAACATTGTAATACCGATATACTGTTTTTGTCACGGTTTTCGTCGTAATCGTATTATTATTTGTCGTATTATACGTGTAATTGTCGGTTTTTTGCGTGGCGTTCGCTCTGAACGATTGCAACCTGCCGTAAAGGCTTTTCATGTCCACCGAGCCGCCCCAGTCGGGATTGTCGCCGCCCGTGCCTTCCGCGTCGCTCCACTCGACTACGTTTTCGTTGACCGCGCCCACCAGCGCGTACTTGGACGTGACGGCGGTATCGCCGCTGATCGCGGTAAGCCCGCTCGCTCCCGAAGCGTAGTTTATGTCGCCGCGATAAACGCCCACGTTGCTTATCCCCGAGCCGGCATAGCCTGCGACGAGTCCCGTAAGCGTAGCCGCCGAGCCGCTGCGGACATGGAGTTTGTCGGCGTAGAAATTTTTGACGGTCATCGCCGCCGCGTTTTCATCGGTAAATCCCGGGTGCGCGGCTTTGTACGTCGCGATATATCCGTCATAGTCGCCCGTCACGCCGAACAATCCCGCTATCGATACTTCGTCACCGCCGCCCGCGACGTGTAAAAGCGCGGTGCCGTTAAACTCCGCGTTGGACGGACGGATTTTCAGCGTGTTGTCGCCCGTGCCCTTTTCGTTGGAAACCGTAACCGACCGGACGGTATTGTTGCCGCCGTCGAATACGCCTATAAACGGGTATTCGGTCGTGCCTATCGGCGGAATGGCTGACCTGAATCCGCTCATGTCGATATTATCCGAAACGACGAAATGACTTTGCGTCAAGCCGTTGTTGAAATCGGGATTCATATTAAAATAACCGAGGTATTGCAGCCACGCGAAATTATACAGGTGGACGGCGGATTTTATCTCGTAGGGACTGTTTTCGGCGCCCGTGCCGCCCGCAAAATACGCGGCTTCGGTAGAACCGTGAAAACGTCCGTCGAAACGCACCGAGCCGGACGATTCGTCCAGCCAGCACACCGTCACCGCCGCGCACAGCGCGACCGCGATCGTCGCCGCCGCCAGAATTATACTTATCGATTTTTTCACGGTTTTACCTCCTTTCGCCGCATTGCGACGGGATTTACGTTTGTTTTTTTCGGTCGGTTGACGGCTGCCGACTTACACCGTCGTATATTGCGTGAGCGAAAGCACGAAGTCGCACTTGAACGGAATCTTTACGTCGGCGTTCTGCAGTATCTCGTTGGCGAGATTTTTGGAAAATATCGTCGACAACAGCAGTCGGTCATAGTCGATTATCACGAAAAACACTTTTGCCGTTTTGTCGCCGTAAGTCACGGTTTCGGCGGGCAACGTTATCGTTTCCGCGTTCGCGACGGATTTCGCGTTGAAGTTATTTATCGTCGCGGGATCGGCGGCGGTGTCTATAAAACGCCCGAACGTTTCGTCGGCAGGGAGCGCGGCTATCTCGCAGTTGTTGCCGTTTTCCGTCACTCCGCTCGTGAT
>CAKQVV010000166.1 GCA_934277845.1 uncultured Clostridia bacterium | reverse complement strand
GCGAAGTACTTTCACGTACTGGCGCGGAAGTTTATGAAGCACTCTGAGTTGTTTGTAAAGTTGAATCGCGAGGTTGCAGACCTGTTCTGCGTGCGGAATATTCACGTCGTAGTAACTCATAAGCGTGTATGCCGAATAGCCGAGCACGTCGCTGAGCGGTTTTTCCATGGTGGACGGCACCGCATGGTTGAACATGATGCCTTCTCTTATGCCCGAACCGGACACAACGAGATTCTCGAAGTTAGTCGAGTTGAAGAACGCCTTGATCGATGACAGCGCGGCAACGAAAATGTCGGCACGATCGGAATTAAGCCCTTTGATCTTGTTGCGTTTCTCGGGCTCCAGAACCTTTACGGTGTCGTATACCGAATCGAAATCTTCTTTGCCGATATTGAAATTGTGGATCATGTCCACGGGATAACGCCTGACGCGCTTGACGATGCGGGCAAGGTTGCGGAACGAGCCGCCGACGCCCACGAACTGTACGTCGGGATCGAGTTCTTTCAGCCAGCTGATTTTCTGAAACTGTTCGTAAACGTAAGTTTCGATCTGCTTTGCCTGTTCCTCGGGTTTAAGTCCCGGATCGTTGAACAGGTCGCTGAGCGTGATCGTACCGAACGGAAGGTTTTCACGATTGAGAATATTTCTTCTGTTGTAGTGGATAAGCTGCAAACTGCTGCCGCTGATATCCATGATGACCGCTTTGGGAATATCGAGCGAGTTGATTACGCCGTGGTAAATGTGCGTCGCTTCCTCTTCTTCGGTGAGCACCTTGAACTTGAAACCGCAAACCGCGTTGATCTCTTCGATGAAACTGCGCTGATTCTTCGCTCTTCTTACGGCGTTGGTAGCAAAAGCGTAAACTTTGTCTACGTTGTAACTGTCGCAAAGTTTTCTGAACATTTTAAGTGTTTTTACGGCTTGGGCTACGCGTGAAGGTTTTAAGAATCCGTCGCGATCCATGTCTTGTCCGAGACGTACGCTCTCCTTGAGTTCGTCGAAAATGACGAAGTGTCCGTTTGGAAGGACGTTTGCAAGCACTAGTCGTGCCGTGTTGCTTCCGAGGTCGATTACAGCGATTTTTTCCACGATGTTCTCCAATGACTTGTATAGTTTCGGTTATATAAAATAGTTATAGTTTTATATCCTGCAATAGTATAACACAAAAAAACGCGCTTGTATAGACCATTTTTAAAAAAATATTAACTAATTTTTATGCCTCGTTTTCGGTCAATTTGCCCACCTCAACATGTCTTACGGTTTATAGTGAAAAATAACACGGAATAACGACGTGAAATCGCGGGTAAAAATGGTTCAAACCGCGTGCGTTTAATTTACTTTTTAAAATAATTATGGTAAAATTAGCGAAAGGTGAAGTTTACATGAAAAAGAAAGCAGTTTTAATATCGATGACTTTATTGTTCGCGTGCGCCGCGATTTTCGGCGTGCTGACGAACTCTGCCGCCCTTGCGGAAACTACGGGCGGCGGTTTGTACGCAAGGTTTAACGGCATCACGGCGGTGTACGGCGACGACGGCGGTTTTGCCGTTGCGGACGAGGACGGCTTTTATTTCTACAAGAACGGCACCGATAAAGTCGAAATACCGGAACTGACCGGTGCGGTCGCGCTTTTCGGCGACAAAGAAGCGCGTTTTGCGGTGAAAGACGGCAAGGTTTACACATACACCGTCGACGCTCCCGAAAGCGGTGCTTTTACTCCGCAGCAAATCATCGGAGACGAAAACTTCACCGTTAAATTCGCGTCGCTTGCCGATGGCTCGATTTACTGTGCATCCGACACCGAAATAAGAAAATACGACGTGGCCGGCGTCCGCGACGATACGTTCTCTTCTCCCGACCTCGGCGGTAAAACGATTTCGGGACTTGCTGCTACGGACGGCAAAGTTTATTATACCGTTTACAAAGACAGAAACTATACAAACGTTTACGAAGTCGGAGGCGAACTTTTCGCGACGCTTAAGTCCGACGGCACGATCGCGGGCGGCGGCAACGCTCTTTACGCGATTATGCGCGGCGGCGAAGTTTCGGTCGTGACCGAAGGCGGCGAAGAAGAAGTTGCGGGGCACGATTTCGCGGTCGCGATCTACGCCGACAAAAACGGATCTCTCTACTACGCCACCGACATAGGCGAGGCGATATTCCGCAACGCCGTAACCGGCGACGAAACGGTGCTTGCCGCGTCCGAAAGTTCGCGCGACGGATATTATTCACAACCGTCTTTCGCGGTGGCGAGAATGGGCAAACTCGTGGTTTGCGACACTCTCAACGACCGCGTTGCCGTTCTCGGATTCGGCGATCGCTCCATTCGTTCGGTGCGCGTAACCGGCGGCAACGAAATCATATCGCTGCACGAAGGCTCTTACAAGACCATTTCCCGCCCGACGGCGGCTTATATCGACAACAACGGCAAAGTATTCGTGGCGTACGCCGCGCGTAAAATTGCCGTATTCGATCAGGAACTTAATTCTTTCGGCTCCTGCTCCTGCCCCGACGAAACGGAAGGCAAGATCACCGCGCTGTTCGGCGATAACGGAAACAACGTTTACGCGCTGATCGGCGGTAATATTTACAGAATCTCGATTTCGGGCAAAGACGCCGCGTTTACGAAAGTTCTGACAGGCGCGGATTCTGCGGTTTTCGCTGCCGGCGGCGACAAACTGTACTATGCAAAGGGTCCGGCGGTTTATTCCGTTTCGACCGATAAAATCGCGGAAGCCGTCGTAAACGCCACTACCGTTTCCGGAGAAGCGGAATTTACCGCGACCGGCAACGTGATTTCTCTTGCAGCGGATCGCGGCGGTAACGTTTTTTACGCCGTCGGGAACGCTGACACAACCGACGTCGTTCGTCACGACGCGGAAAGCGATGCCGTGATCGCAACTATTTCGTCTGCAAACGCAAAGATTTCTATTTCTCTGTCTCAAACAGGCGGTGCGAATTACGGCGATCTGATCGTCACGGATAACGGCAACAGCCGCGTGCTGATTTACGACGGCGGCGAAGCGCGTGTTGATCTTTCCGTCGGTTTCGTCCCGGAAGTCCGTCCCTACGACGAAGAGAATATCATAAGAAACGCTATCGGTTCCTGCTCGGTTTACGGTACGCCCAACGAAACGGACGCGCTCACACGCGTTTCAGCCGGCACCGATCTCGTCGTCGCGAAATACGACGTGCCGGGCTTCCCCGATTACGCATACGTCTATTACGAGGACAAAATTACCGGCAAACTCGTGCGCGGTTTCGCGTTCCGTTCCAACCTATCCGAGCCTGCCGGTTATGCCGATCCGCCTGCGGAAAGCGGCTATGTTTACAGTGACGGCAATACGAGTTACGA
>CAKQVV010000165.1 GCA_934277845.1 uncultured Clostridia bacterium | reverse complement strand
CAATTATGGAAATGCGTTTCGGACTTACCGGGACGGAAGAAAAAACACAAAAAGAAGTGGCTGACATGATGGGAATTTCTCAGTCATATATTTCAAGACTTGAAAAGAAGATTATATCGCGATTGAAAAAAGAAATAGCAAAAGCATTATAATGGTATTATTCCGTTTCGGGAATATATAAAACGCGACGAATTATCCTGCCGTCGCGTTTTATTTTTGATTAGTTAATTTATGCCAGGCTTTTTTTCAGTGCGGACTTTGCGTTCTTTTCAAGTCTGGATACCTGTGCTTGCGAAATTCCGATTTCTTCCGAAACTTCCGTTTGCGTTTTCCCTTCGTAAAATCTCAACAGCAAGATTTCTCGTTCGCGTTCGGTTAGTTTATTTATGGCTTCCGAGATCGACACGTTAGTAATCCATTTTTCGTCACAGTTTTTCAGATCGCGGACCTGATCCATGATCATTACGGTTTCGTTGCCGTCGTGATAGACCGGATCGAAAAGCGACACGGGATCGCTTATCGCGTCCATGGCATATACCAGGTCGGACAGAGGAATGTTCAGTGCGGCGGCGACTTCTTCCATACTTGCCTCGCGATTAGTCGCGCTTTCGAGTTCCTGACGCGTCGTTATTGCGCGATATGCGGTGTCGCGAAGAGATCTGCTGACTCTGACCGGCGAACTGTCGCGCAAAAATCGCCGTATTTCGCCGATGATCATCGGTACCGCATAAGTGGAAAACCGCAGATTCAGATCGGTGTTGAAATTCTCCATTGCTTTAATAAGTCCGATACAACCGACCTGAAAAATATCGTCGACCGATTCTTTCTTTGCGGAGAATCGTTGGACTATACTCAATACCAGTCGCATGTTAGCCATAACAAAATCGTTTTTTGCGTTCTCGTCGCCGCTTTGCGCTCTTTTCAGTAAGTTCATCGTTTGTTCGTGATTTAGTTTTGGCAGTGCACCGGTGTCTATGCCGCAAATCACTACGCGTTTCGACATTTAGTCCTCCGTAATCCGATAGTTTCGGATAAACGATATTTTGGCTTTTGAATCGCAATAATATACGAAAAGTCGAAAACTTTTTGTAACGCGTGGCGTTATACGGCATATATATCGATATGGATATGAATAACGCGAATTTTGAAATATCGTTTACGGAACTCAGGTGCAAAGAAGTCGTTAATGCTTGCGACGGAAGAAAACTCGGGCGCATCACCGATATAATCTTTTCCAACGAATCCGGAAAAATTCGCGGAATCGTCACGCCGTATGTCAAGCGCAGTTTTTTCGGTAAAGATCAGGAAGTCTTTATTCCGTGGAAATGCGTCAAAAAACTAGGCGAAGACGTGATAATCGTTGACATAAGCGGTGTTAACGAACGAGGACGTGATACTCTTTCACTGCCACAGGAAGAATATGCCGCGCCGTCTAAATCCGAGCCGCATGCATCCGGAATGCCGGATTGCGACAGAAAGTGCGAAAAGTGCATGTTATTTGACTGCGAGTACCGTTGGAAAAAATGAATATGTTCAGAAGTTGCTTTTCGATTTATTTGCAAATAAAAGTTGTTCGGACAAGCGTAAAAATGACAAAGTTCACTCAAAACGCTCGACTAAAACGAGAAAAAAGGTTATAATCGTAATATAACTATGAGAGGTTGAATACTTATGAAATGTATGTATTGCGGATATACCGAAAGCAAGGTCGTTGACTCGCGTTCCGCCGACGACGGCAACAGCATCAGAAGACGTCGCGAGTGTCTTAAATGCGGCAAACGTTTCACGACCTACGAAACGATCGAAAATACGCCCGTGCTCGTCATCAAAAACGACGGAACGCGTCAGCCGTTTGATCCGGGTAAGATTCGCAACGGCATAATCAAATCCTGCGAAAAGCGGCCGGTTGCCATGCATGACATCGATAAACTTGTCGCCGACATCGAAAAGAAGGTTTACAACACACTCGAACAAGAGATCGCGTCCGCAAGAATAGGCGAGTACGTCATGGACGGGCTCAAAGAACTGGATCAGGTCGCGTACATAAGGTTCGCATCCGTTTATCGTCAGTTCCGTGACGTAACTACCTTTATCGAATTTATCGCGGAGTTTGAAAAACGCATAAAGGAGTAATCGCGTCTTATGACTCTGGCTTCCGCCCGTATCGGTAAAGTTTACAAAATTCTCAACATAAGCGGCACCGACAAAGAAAAACACAGACTTTTAGATATGGGCTTTACGCCGGAATGTAAAATCAGTCCCGAGTTTATTGCGCCTTTCGGAAATACGACTGTTGTTAGGCTAAGGGATTTCAGTGTCGCGCTTCGGATTGACGCTGCACGTCTTATCGAAATCGCGGAGGCGTAGTCGTGGAGTATAAAATCGCGCTCGTCGGGAATCCTAACGTCGGGAAAACAAGTCTTTATAACAGAATTACACACTCGCTCGAACACGTCGGCAACTGGCACGGCGTGACCGTGGGCGAAGTGAGCAAAACAATCGAGTACGAAGGAAAAACTATAACCCTGACAGATTTGCCGGGGTTATATTCTCTCACGCCGTACAGTCCCGAAGAAGCGATTTCTCGCGACGCCGTGATTTCCGGAAGTTACGATCTTGTCGTTTGCGTATGCGAGAGCGGGAACCTGATGCGTAACCTGTATCTTTGCGTTCAACTGCTTGAAACCGGAGTAAAGACGCTGCTTGTGGTGAATATGATGGATGAAATGCATCGCAAAGGTAAATCGCTGGACGCAGGTAGTCTCGAATCGCGGCTTGGTATTCCCGTTGTTCCCATGAGTGCGAAGTACGGTACTGATGTCGGTACGTTTTTAAAACGCGCGACAGATTGTGTCGAAAAAAACAGTGCGAGAGTAACTTTACCGTACTTTAAAAAACCGGTCGTGGACGAAATCGCCAGAACAATTAAGCCGTATGCCGATCGGGCGAACGTTAATGCAAGTTGGGCGGCAATCAAGTTTCTCGAAAACGACGAATTTATATCTGATAAGTTATCGCTTCCCGAAACGGAAAAATATAATTTCAATACAAATATTGACGGGCAATCATTCGTAGCAAAAGAAAGATATGAGTTTATAGAAACTTTGATCGACGGAATAGTAATCGATTTATCGAATAAAAATCGTAAACGGAACGGCGTAGTAAAACCGGTAAAGTCGTGTGATTTTACGTCGGTTATCGATAGGGCGGTATTAAACAGGTATGCCGCATTGCCGATATTCTTTGCGATTATGTGCGGAATATTTTACGTCACGTTCGGCCCGTTGGGGAGTTTTTTAAGCGGACTGTTCGATAAGTTTTTCGAGTTTTGTTTTTACAAGCCGTTGGCAGGAAAAATGCTGTCCGACGGTGC
>CAKQVV010000164.1 GCA_934277845.1 uncultured Clostridia bacterium | reverse complement strand
AATGCCGCGGAAATCGTTTATTTACGACTGGAAGATTTGGAATCTGCTTATTCCGGAACAGAAATTTCTTTTGAAAACGCTATAAATATGTTACAAGAATATTGTTTGGGTAAGCATTTTCCCAAACCGGAATACATAACGGTCAAAGACGTAGTTTTTGATGATAATAGCCATGAATTTACGGTAAGATGCAGTTTAAATGGTAAATATACGGAAGGCAAAGGCAAAAAAGTTAAAGAAGCAAAAAAAGAATCCGCGTATAATATGCTGGACGCTTTGGAGTTAATTGAATAATTTTTGAGGGGCAAATTATGGGACAAAAATACATAACTCAAAAAGATTACATACGTGCCGGGGAAAAATTTGAGCCGTATATCAGAGAAACGAATCGTTTATTAAGAAACGACGAATATATCGTAATGCATCTTGACGGTGTAAAATTTACAAGCAAATATTTGAAATCTTATGACAGTAACGTTAAAAAACAGTTTTTCGATTGTCTTGTAAGTTCCGCAATCGAATTATGTGACTATTTTCAAGGTAGCAGAATTGCTTACGTTTATGGAGACGAAGTATCAATAATACTGGCAGGAGACGCAATCAAAAATAATTACAATAACAGAATACAGAAATTGTGTTCTATTTCATCCGGTTTTTTAAGTCTAAAATTAGCCGAAAAACTAAGTGGAACTAATAATCCGGTTTTTAACAAATTACTGGGAAACTGTTTCTTTTCTTCAAAAGTTTATAATATTCCGTTTGAATTTGTCGACGACTATATGCATTGGAGACTTATGGGGTGTAAAAAATTGATTTTCGATAAACGTCAGAATTTTGAAAACTGTGCAGAATGGGAACGATTTGGGGCATTGATACTCAATGAAAACAATCAATGGGTTACCCAAAATATTGATTTTGCACAATCGCATTTTAAAAGGTCGCCCCAATCCGAATACTTCACGCTAAAATAATGTTTTAGTAAAACCGCCTCACCTTCAAAGAATAATATCCCGCGGGTGGGACGGTTTTGTTAAATCAATTTTTATCAAAAATTATAAAACCGGTTTAATCCTTTCTTTTAATAATTTTCCAGCAGCATTTTGTCGGCGACAAGGGCGATGAATTCGCCGTTGGTGGGTTTCTCGTTGCTGGAATAAACCTTGATTCCGAAAATCGAATTTATGTTCTCGATTCTTCCTTTGTTCCACGCAACCTCGATCGCGTGACGGATCGCGCGTTCAACCTTCGACGGACTGGTGTCGAACTTCGCCGCAACTTCCGGATAAAGCCTTTTCGTTATGCTGTTGATGATCTCCGGATTATTCACCGTCAGTTTAACCGCCTCGCGCAAAAACTGATAACCTTTTATATGCGCAGGTATTCCCACCGTCATAAATATATCGCTTATCTTCTTGTCGATCACGCCGAACGTAACCGCGCGTTTATACGGCTTTGCCGCAGGTTTGTTCTTTTGCAGCATCATAAAACGCTTGTCCAGTTCCTCGGGCGAACAGGGTTTAACCATAAAGTAGTCGGCGCCGGCGTTCAAAGCAAGTCCCGCAAGACCTTCGCTGCCCGCTTCGCCGAGAGCGATAACGACGCAATCGGTTTTGCCGATTTCCTCTAAAACGGACATGCCGTCGCGCTCGGGCATAAGCATGTCCAGCACCATAACGTCGGGTTGAAACTCATTAAACAGCCTGATCGTTTCGGTACCGTTCGTGGCTTTACCTACGACGTGATAGTCACCCGAAGAAGAGAAATAGGCTTCCTCTTCGCTCAAAGCAGCGGCGTTTGCGCCGGCAAGCAAAATTCTGGTTTTCATTACACACATTTCCTCCGTGATATATGATTTAGTTTACGACGCAGACGTTAATAAAAAGGTTTGTCCGATTACAACGCTTTGCCTTACTTTGACAATATTATAAACCTCTCGACAAAACCCGGCAACCGTTTCTCTACCATGTTCCCGTTATTTTCAGTCGTTTATAGTCGCTTTTAGTCTGTTTATGGCAGAGTTTTACACTTTCGGTAGATTTTCGGACTTTTCGAGCGCGGCAACGAAAAAACCGCGGTTGGTTTTCAGCCGGTTTTCATCCGAGCGAGCGATCGCTTCGTCGGAAGCGGCGACGGCTTCGGCATAGCGTCCGATAAAATAATACGACAGCGACAAGAGATCGTAGGGCAGGGCGTTCCAGCAATCGGGATCGTTGATATAACTGTCCGAGCGGTTTTTGACGGTGAGAGCCTTTTCGAGAAAATATATCGCGCCGTAATAATTGCCGTCATCGTATAAAGTCCTGCCCAGTTCCACGGCGGCTTCGCGCACGCCCGGGGCTTCGGCAACCGCACGGAGATACCACCCGACGGCTTCGTCGCGGCGATTGAGAGCAAGACACGACCTTGCAATATACCGCATCGAAGCGGCGCGCTCGTCCGCCCAGGTAGCGGTTTTCAGCGACAAGTGACGGCGAAGTTCGCTTATCGCCTCGTCGTAACGTCCGCGGAAACAGTACTCGCGCCCGAGGTAATGCGAGTTGCGGTCGTTTGACGGATCTTCCTTGACCGCGAGTTCCAGTAGCGGCAGGTAAGCGGCTCGGGATTTCGTGTCGTCGGGATAGTGGTGAAGGGTTACGCCCGCCAGCGTCGCGACTTTTCGGGCGGGGAGAGAACAGGCGAGGACTTCGTGCACGGGATTTACCCAGCGAAAACCGTTTAACGCATGGATTTTTTCGGCGTAAAACTCGACTCCCGGTTTGCCGTCGGGCGAGTGTGACCAGATATAGCGGTACTTGCCCTGTACCGCGCCGGGCGTCCAGGCTTTTTCGAGAGCAGCGCGCCAGCCCGGATCGAAAACTTCGTCGATGTCGGTGCACACGCAGACATCGGTATCGGCGGGCACGAGTTTCAGCGACTCGTTGCGAGCGACGTCGAAACGCCACGGATCGATGTTCGCGCTCTCCACACGCACTCCCGCATCGGTCAGTATCCTGACGGTATCGTCCGTCGAACCGGTGTCCAGCACTACGACTTCGTCGGCTTCGCGCATGGATTCTGCCCAACGCGCGGCGAACTTTGCTTCATTTCTGGAAATTGCGTAAACGGTTATTTTCATACTCGTAATTTATGCCGCGACGGGGCGAGCCGTTACTCTTTTCTCGTGCCGACCGTTATCGCTTGACTTTTTCCCGAGCGGTTGCTATAATTTTAAGGTCAAAATTTACGGAGGCTTATCGAAGCGGTCATAACGAGGCGGTCTTGAAAACAAGTTGAAATAAAGTTGTCAAAAATCCCATTTATTTCTACAAACTTTTTCAAACCACCTGTCAATAACGGCAAAAACCTTTGAAATTATTGACGATTTGTGGCATAATTAAAG
>CAKQVV010000163.1 GCA_934277845.1 uncultured Clostridia bacterium | reverse complement strand
CGGTAAAGGCGATAGACTACGGCACGCTTACGATAATCGCGCCTGCGATCTATGCAAACTATCCGGCTAAGCCTCTTGATATTACCTTCTCAAAACCCGACCGCGCCGAGGAAATTACTTATACCGTGCAGTCCGAATATACCGACACCGTAAAGATCGAGGACGGTAAAGTTTATGCGATCGGAGGCGGTTTCAAGCAAAGCAAGGAAGTCCGCGTGACTGCGACGACCGCTCACCATACCGCAAGTTTCGCCGTGCAGGTTTCCGAGTTCAACGGCGCGAACGCAAGCGGTGCTTCGCTTAACTTCGAGTCGCGCATCGCAACCTTTCTCGAGAACTACGACGCTCGCGGCATGACGAACGGCGGAGTACTGTTCGTCGGCGATTCGTTCTTCGATACCGGCAGTTTCTGGACGAACTTTTACACGACTTACGCCCGCAAAAACGCGTTCAGCGTGGGCATCAGCGCTTCGACCACAACCGACTGGGATATTCTTGCGGACAGACTTGTATACCCGCTCGGTCCCGAATCGATCGTGTTCCATTGCGGCACCAACAATATTTTCGACGACGGCAAGAACGCCGCGGGAGCGACCGCCGATATAAAGAAAACGCTGGAAAATTTCCACAAAAACCTTCCGAACGCAAAAATCTATTACTTCGGTATAGAACCGCGCAACTATGAACACAACGGCAACGCCTATGCAAAAGAATGCAACGCGCAGATCCGGACTTACGCGAACGGCAAAGACTGGCTAGTATATATCGATTCGCCCGCGTTCTGCTATAATTCCGACGGTTCGATCAATACTTCTTTCTACAAGTCCGGCGATAAAGTCCATCCGTCGCTTGCAAGTTATTCGCTCTACGTCGACGCGCTCGCCGGCGCAGGACTGACGTTAAAGCCCTCCGCCGCTGCCCAGAATACGACGATCAAAGATATTGTCACTACTGCCGCGCAGTCTATCGGCTCGGGCAACGTGACCGATATTGTTTATCGCGGCTTGTCGCTCCGAAAAGAATTCGTGCTCACCGGCAAACTCGACATCACGGTGACCGGCAAAAACCCGCATATACAGTTCAAGTTCGCCGACAACCTTCGCTTCCTTGTCTGGGACGGAGAAGGATTTCAGGGCAACGGCAGTATCGGACTCGGCTGGCAGGACGGCGGTAGTTATACCAGCGATGACGACGATCTGTTCCCGTACATGCAAGGCACGCAAATCACGATTCCGTTCAAACTGGCAATTACGTCCAAAAACGTGTATTTCTACTTCGGCAAAGAAGAAAACGGCGCGATATCTTACACGCTGAACACCGTTTATAAAAACGTTTCCGCGTTCACGAACCTGTCTTACGGTACCGAAAATATGAGTGCAAAAGCCTATGATCTCGTGGCAAAAACCAAAGCCGACGACGAAGCGGAATACACCGCGCTCGTTACGGGTGAGGAATTCGATTTCTACGACGCGCAGGGCGGAGCGGACGGACTTTACGTCACCGCGCCGTCGGGCAGCGGATATGTACGCGACAGCGCACGCGCGTCGAGTTATCTCAACACCGCAGGCGATGTTATCGTAAAAGGCATTTCAAACGGCGACGCTGATTACACCGGAATTACCCGCGACTGGAGAGTGGTCAGCGGCGGCACCGACGTGTTCTCGGGCGATCTTGCGATGACCTACGATTTCACGCTTCTCGGCAAAGATCTCTCGGCAGTTTCCGACACGAACGCATCGAACGTCGCTACCTGTAACTGGTTCCACGTCGTAACCGCTTCGGTCGATAACGTATTGAATGCGTGGAGCGATTATCATCTTTTGTACTGGCACAGCAACGCCGCAAGTTCCGTCGGCATCAGAACGCTCGGCGCACTCACCGGCACGAACGCGGAAAATAACACCGCAGTCAACGTGAAAGTCGTGCTCGTCCGCAAAGACAACAATCTCTACGTTGCAATGAAAGCGGGCGACGGTGCGTGGATGGTCGCTTCGGCAACGCTCGGCGCGTCCGATAATCTCTATTTGTTCCTCAGTCTCGAAGACGCAAACTGCAAGATCTCGAACTTTAACTTCTCGCAGGACGCTTCCGCAGTTACCGCCGCGCTTACGACTATCGGCAAAAACGCGTAAATAAATAAGGATTAGAATCCGTTAAACAAAAAATGCTTCGGGCAAACGCGTCCGAAGCATTTTTATATATTCGATTAAATTTTGTCAGAACTCCATTTTTTTGTCGAAGTACGCCGCAAGGTCGGGAATCGGCATGCGGATTTGCTCCATAGTGTCGCGGTCGCGGACGGTTACGCAGTTGTCTTCAAGCGTGTCGAAGTCGACGGTCACGCACCAAGGCGTACCGATCTCGTCCTGACGGCGGTAACGCTTGCCGATCGAACCGGCTTCGTCATAGTCGACGTTATAGCGACGGCTCAGTTCGTCGAATACGGCATTAGCCCTTTCCGACAGTTTTTTGGACAGCGGAAGCACCGCGACTTTGACGGGCGCGATAGCGGGGTGGAAATGCATCACGACGCGCACGTCGTTCTTTTCCGCATCGATGACCTGCTCCTCGTAAGCATTGCAAAGGAGCGCAAGCACGCAACGCTCCACGCCCAGACTCGGCTCGATAACGTAGGGAATGTAACGTTCGTTCGTTTCCTGATCGAAGTAGGTAAGATCCTTGCCCGAAACCGTCTGATGCTGGGTAAGATCATAGTCCGTTCTGTCGGCAACGCCCCAAAGTTCGCCCCAGCCGAACGGGAAAAGGAACTCGAAGTCGGTCGTAGCCTTGGAATAGAAACAGAGTTCGTCCTTGTCGTGGTCGCGCAGTCTGAGATTTTCGGGTTTAATGCCGATCGAGTACAGCCAGTCGCGGCAGAACGAACGCCAGTAATCGAACCACTGAAGATCGGTGCCGGGCTTGCAGAAGAATTCCAGTTCCATCTGCTCGAATTCGCGCACGCGGAAAATGAAGTTGCCGGGCGTAATTTCGTTACGGAACGACTTGCCGATCTGCCCGATACCGAACGGCATCTTGCGGCGGGTGGTACGCTGTACGTTCACAAAGTTGGTGAAAATGCCCTGCGCGGTTTCTGGACGAAGATACACGGTGTTTTTCGCGTCCTCGGTTACGCCCTGAAAAGTTTTGAACATCAGGTTGAACTGACGAATATCGGTAAAATTATGTTTTTTGCAGGTCGGGCAGGGAATATTGTGCTGTTCTATAAAGTCTTTCATCTCGGCTTGCGAGAAAGCGTCGATGGGTTTTGGAAGCGTAAAATCGTTTTCCGCGCACCAGTCGTCTATCAGTTTGTCCGCGCGGAAACGCTCGTGACACTCTCTGCAGTCGAGAAGCGGATCGGAAAAGCCGGCGAGGTGTCCGCTCGCCACCCAGGTCTGCGGATTCATAAGGATCGCCG
>CAKQVV010000162.1 GCA_934277845.1 uncultured Clostridia bacterium | reverse complement strand
ACACAAACTTCGCTCTGCTCGTGTCCAAACATTTTTCCGAGCCGTTCAAGGACAGCAACGGTTACGGCGAAAGTATCGCGCGGCTTTCCAACATGCTGGGCGGCGGCGTAATCGTCCAGCGTTTCGGCGATCTTGTGCGCGGCAGACGCAGCACCCGCGAGAGAATAGAAGAGAACTTCGTCACGCCCACGCTCAACGCCACTCCGGGCGACCTCAGCCTCGTACTGCCCAAGCGAATCCTGGACGGCATCATCGAGATGATCTACGCGCTCGACAATATCGCCAAAGGCACCGCCAACGACGAAACGCTTCTTTACGGCGTGGAAGTCAAATTTTACAACATGGAAGTGAAAACGGACGAAAATCTCGAAACGAAACACAAGGGATTGTACGTCATCGGCGACGGCAGCGGCTCGACGCACTCGCTGTCGCACGCTTCCGCAAGCGGCGTGTACGCGGCCTGCCGTATTCTCGAAACCCGCGCGTAAGGAGAGAAAGAGATGAAGAACGAAATTTTTTCGGGCAAATGGGGTAAATGCCATTGTCAGGGAATGACGATGGATCGCGAGCGCAGATATATTTACTATTCGTTCACGACGGTGCTTGTCAAAACGGATATCGACGGTAACCTTATAGGTTACGTCGAAAATATCGCCGGGCACCTCGGCTGCATCGACTATTGCGACGCGGACGGCAAGGTTTACGCATCGCTCGAGTACAAAAACGACGCTATCGGCAAGGGAATACTCGGCAGGATCGGCAAAGCGGACGTTAAACTTCGCGACGGATTCTATATCGCGATATTCGACGGGGATAAGATCGACCGACCCGGAATGAACGCCGCGACCGACGGAGTGATGACCGCGGCGTACCTTAAAACCGTGTACGACGACTATTCGGGCAGCGTGACGACGGACGGCGGAACCGTACCGCATATTCACGGCTGTTCGGGCATCGACGGGCTGGCGATAGGTCCGGATTTCGGCGACAGGGGCGGCAAAGAATACCTGCACGTCTGCTATGGCGTTTACGGCGACGAAACGCGCGCGGACAACGACTATCAGGTCATACTCCAGTATGAGATCGCAGAACTCAACGCGGCGGCGAAACCGCTCGACGAAGCGGACATGCACCGTTTCGGTGCGGAGAACCCGCGCAACAAATACTATCTGTACACCGGCAACACGACTTACGGCGTACAGAACCTCGAATACGACGAGTTCACCGGCGATTATTTCGCGTGCGTGTACACCGGGCATAAGCCGCAGTTCCCGAATTACCCCATGTTCGTCATCGACGGCGGAAAAGCGGCGGAAGAGAAGCCGCTTGTCGGTTGCGGCGGAGAAACAGGTCACGTTTTGTCGCTGAAAGAAACGGGCGAGGCGAAAAACGGCATTTCGGGGATAAACTTTCCGCTCGGCAGCATGGGCGTTCATTCGCTCGGCGACGGCGAGTTCTGTTTCGTCGATCCCGTGTGGGACGATCCCGACAATCTGTCGGTGAACTGCGTTCGCTATCGTCTGACCGGAACGGACGGCAAGACGGCGTTCATAAAGGTATAAAATTTTTCGGCGTCAGCCCCCGGGAAACGTTAGACAGCGCGGCGGACGTCTGATATAATAATAGCGGAATTACTCGCGCGATAACGATTATCGGGCGGAAAAGGAGAGAATATCATGGTAAAAAAGACCTATACTTTTACGGACAAATGCGGCACGGTCGACGTGTACACGCTTGAAAACGCAAAAGGCATGAAAATGGAAGTTTCGACGCTGGGTGGCAGAATACTCACGCTGACCGCGCCCGACAGGGACGGCAGATTCGCCGACGTATTGATGGGGCTTGCCCGTCCCGAGGACTACGTTACGCAACACCCGTACTACGGCGCGTTTATCGGAAGATACGGCAACCGTATCGGCGGAGCGGAATTCACGCTCGGCGGCAAGACCTACGAACTCGAGAAGAATAACGGCAGAAATATGCTCCACGGCGGTTTCGTCGGTTTCGATCGCAGACTGATGACCGCGAAAGTCGACGGCGACGCGCTGGTACTATCCTACCGTTCGCCCGACGGCGAGTGCGGTTTTCCCGGCAACCTCGACGTGGACGTAAAATACGAACTCACCGACGCCGGCGAAGTCAGACTCACTTACGACGCGGTTTCCGACGCGGACACGCTGTGCAACCTCACCAACCACGCGTACTTCAATATCGGCGACGACGACACCGTGCTCGATCAGGTGCTGGACATCAACGCGTCGCGCATTACTCCCGTCGACGACGAACTGATCCCGCACGGCGACTTTATGGATATTATCGGCACGCCGTATTCGTTCAAGGGCGGCGTAAAGCTCGGCGAAAACATGTTCTCGAAAGACCACATGATCGACCTTTGCCACGGTTTCGACTTCAACTACTGTCTTGACCGCAAGACGGAGAACGGGCTCGAATTCTGCGCGTCCGTCTACGACGAGAAGTCGGGCAGGTTTATGGAGTGTTACACCACGCTTCCCGGCGTGCAGCTGTACACCTCGAACACGGTGAAAGGTACGGTCGGCAAGAAAGTATATGAAAACCACGCCGCGCTGTGCCTCGAAACGCAAGGTTTCCCGAACTCGCCGAACTGCCACGAGTATCCCTCGACCGTATTGAAAAAAGGCGAGAAGTACCACACCGAAACCGTGTACAAATTCTCGGTGAAGTAGCAAGAAGGGAATGGCGGAAATTAACCATAAAAACAGAAAACTTACTTCGATTTCTCAATCGTTAAGGCGAGAAATGACGAAGGAAGAAAGAAAATTATGGTACGGTTTTCCGAAAAAATTACCGGTTACGGTAAACCGGCAAAAGGTTTTTAAGAATTTCGTCGTTGATTTTTATTGCGCGTCAAAAAAGACGGCGATAGAAATCGACGGGTCTCAACACTACGACAACGACGGAATTACCAAAGACAAGTTGCGTGACGAATATTTTGCAAGTATCGGGATAAAGGTTTTAAGGTATTCAAACAGGGAAGTAAACGAAGAATTTGAAAGTGTTTGTAACGATATTTTGAAAAATCTCGGACTTTTATAGAAAAAGAGAGTAAAAAGGTTTAAAAGCGAGTTCCGGCAATCGTTCGGACTCGCTTTTTGTGTGCAGACGATTGCAGACGGTATTTATAAACCAAGCCTTCCCCCTTCGGGGGAAGCCGAGGAAAAAGGGTAGTGACGCTGAGGCTGAATTATGGTAAGAGTAGTATATCTTAATCAAGCCTTCCCTCTCGGGGGAAGGTGGCGGCGAAGCCGACGGATGAGGGGAAATGGGCTGGAGATGGTTTTATTGCTGTGTAAACGTAGCCCGCCGGCTTTACGTTATTATCCCCTCATCAGTCACTTCGTGACAGCTTCCCCCGAGGGGGAAGCCTATTAAAAGCATGAAATCTCT
>CAKQVV010000161.1 GCA_934277845.1 uncultured Clostridia bacterium | reverse complement strand
TTCCTCAGTAGCTCAGCGGTAGTAGCACTCGGCTGTTAACCGAGGTGTCGTAGGTTCAAATCCTACCTGAGGAGCCATCTTTGTAGTACGAAAAAGCTACAAAACACAAAAAGCACAAGATTTAGTAGGTCTTGTGCTTTTTTGTTATCATATCTTGTGGTTCGCGTCCTTCTCTGAATATTTGAATTCAGGAGCTGTATTTTGACCTGTTTTTTAAAAAACAGGACTTGAACCGACGACTTCGTTTTAATCCCCGCCTGATACCAACAATTTAATACAAATCTTTAATAAAAATTTGCAGATGGCGGTGTGGCGTTTTCGGCAGTCGGAAGGAATAACGTAAGGCTTAAGAATTGCCGGTCGGCTCACTTTACGTAAGAAAGATAAAAAATCTTACAGCGGCGGGCGATGCATTCCGGTCGGTGACGAAGAAACTCGTGATATAATGCGAGTGATTTTTGTGTACGCCGATACGGGCGAAGCGGCGGGAATAATTGCCGCGTTATATCAAAACAACGATAAAATCCAAGTAAAAACCGTTCAAAATCAACCGTTTTCGTGCGGAATAAAAATTCATATAGATGAATGTTATAACTGATTTCGTCCGCAAACTCACAACTCCGCGTTTTACGAAAAAATAAGATATCTAAAAAATGCAATAAGTTTTCCGCTATCTTTAAGTACGGTGCAACTATATAATTATAATCGTAAACAGGTAAAAACAGGCGCGAATAAAAACATTTGTGCCGAACCGGACGGGTTTTCCCGATATGAGAAAGGAGAGAAAGTGGTTAGAAAATTAAAAGGCACGGTCATTGCTGTTTTATCGTTTATATTACTTATTTGCTTTAGCGCATCCTTTTCCTTTAAGTTTGCACGCGCCGCGCTCGATGCGTCCGTAAAGGATGGAGCAAAGACGCTCGTTTCCGTTTATAACGGCGGACTCGTCGGGGGCGCGGAACTGGTTTGGGGTACTGCCAATACCGATCTCGCTTACGAAGATCCCACGGACGAACGCAACCCGGGCAAACACCTGGCGGTGGACTGCACGAAAGCCGACAACACCGAGTTTTATATCGATTTAAACAAAGAATACGATATTTACAGCGGTAAAGGTTTTTCTTCCGAAACGCTCGACGGGTTTTATAAAAAATCATCCGTCGAATTCTGGATAAAACTCAACGCGACTCCCGCGAGTTTTTTCAATATTTATCTCTTTCAGTCGCGCGGGGCGGAATTTGCGTCCAGGCCCGCAAATCAGCGGTATATAAGAAGTAACGTTCAGTTAAAAACCTACGTCGACACGACGGTAATAGGCGAGTGGCAGTACGTGCAGGTCCCGTTTACCGCGTTTTCTTCGAGCGGCGAATACGTAAACGAAAGCAACGTTAAAGTAAAGGATACTCCGGTAGATTTATCCAAAGTATGTGCGATAGGTTTCGCACACATGCTCAGCGATAAAACCGGCGCGCCTAATCCCACCGTACAATACGCGGATATGAAGTTCATGTACGGAAATATGGACGACGCGAACCTCGGCGTTACGGTTATTCCGGCAAAAGATTACGAAGAGCGCAAAAAGACGGCTACCTTTACGCCGATAGACATAAGACCGTTTGCCACTACCGGTTTTTACGGTGGCAGCGGAATCGGCTGGACGGGGCAGGGCTCCGACAACGAACTTACCGGCTTCGACCTCGAAGGGGAGCAGGAGTTTTTGGGCGTTCCGTTCGACGTGATCGTTCAGAAAGAAAACGGGAACAAGTCCGTAATAGGTTTAAGAAGCAAAAAGGCAACGACCAGCAAGCAGTTTGTGGAAAAAGTGACTATCCCCTTAAACCTCGTTGTGGACGGCGTGTATATAATCCATAACGCGGCGTGGGCAAGCACGGCGAAGAATGTTGCGACGTATACCTGGCGTTACGAAGACGGCACTGCGGAAGCCGTTATCATTGCCATGGAAAAGCAGATTTACGAATGGTGGGGTTATGGCGAATCCCCCGTCAATCCGATAATCTGGAAGGGGACTACTCCCGAAGCCGCGAGTTACGGAATGGGCATAAGCCTTAATATGTTTGCGTTTGTAAACCCGGAACCGACCAAGAAAGTTACCGCGCTCGAATGCGAAATACTCTCCGAAGAAGCGGCGTGCATGATTTCCGGCATCACCGCGGCGAATTTCGGCGGCGCGGGGATGTTTATGGCGGAGCGCGAAAATATCTATTCGCCCGATACTTCCGACTGGTATGAGTATACGCTTGCCGACCTTAAAGCGATGATAGGTACGCCGCTCGACGTTTCTTATCTTCTGGATAAAGCAGACCACGGCATAGTTAAAACTCAGGGCGACGATTTCGTGTTCGAAGACGGCACGAAAGCGAATTTCTGGGGCGTGAACATAAACGCGTATTCGCTGTTCCAAAGTCACGAAAAAACGGATATTCTCATAAATTCGATAGCCGCGGGCGGGTATAACCTTATCAGGGTGCTTGACTGGGATTCTTCCTTTTATTACCCGAACATATTCGGCTATAACGGCGACGGCAAAAACGTAGCCGAAGAACAACTGGAACAGTTCAATTATCTGTGGTCGAAGTGCAAGGAAAAGGGCATTTACCTCGATTTCGTTTTGCTCGGCGGGAGATTCGCCACGAAAGACACGGTGGAGGGAAAACTCACCGACGATGAAGTTGCGGATATATCCCAGGGTTTCAAAATGGAGATATATATCGACGAGCGTTTGCAGGATGCTACCAAAACCCTTCTTAAAAAGGTGATAGGCACCGTAAACCCGCACACGGGTACTACGTTGGCAAACGACAGGACGCTCGCGATACTCGAAATTACCAACGAATCCAACCTGTTGTCGATGTACGACGACATCGCCGCGTATCAGTTCAAGTCCGAAAGTTATAAACGCATGGCGCAAGAAAAGTACGCCGAGTTTTTAAGGAAGAAATATAATCCCGACGGGACTCTTAATGCCGACCAGACCGAAGAGGCGTTGAAAACCGCCTGGAAAGAAAGCGGCAAGGAAGGCTTAGGCAGACTGGAAAAACTTGAAGACGCCACGGTAAAGATAGACGGTGACTTTTTGTCATCCAAATACTCGGCGCGGCGTTGTGCGGACGGGTTTGAATTTTTCTATACGCTTATGGAAAAATTCTATTCCGATATATACGAATGGGCTAAAAAACCGGTTGCAGAAGGCGGACTCGGCGTAAAATGCCCGATTACCGGCGGAACCAACTATGCGGGCGACGACCGCGCCGACCTGTTCCTTAACGCGCATTACGATTACGTCGCGCGCCACACCTACCAGTCGCACCCGACCACGGGTACGGAATATCAGGTGGGAACTGCCGTGCCGAACGGCGGCAGCACTCTCGGCGACGTGGGCGGGAACACTTTTGCAAACGCCTCGTTCAGAAAGGTAATGGG
>CAKQVV010000160.1 GCA_934277845.1 uncultured Clostridia bacterium | reverse complement strand
ACCGAAACGGTAACGGTTGCCGGCAAATGTTGCGAAAGCGGTGATATGCTGGTTGTCGATGCCGTTCTTCCGCCGGCTAAAAGCGGTGATCTCCTGGCGGTATTGACTACCGGCGCGTATAACTATTCGATGGCAAGTAATTACAATCGTAACGCAATTCCGCCTGTTGTTCTAGTGAATAACGGTCAAGCCGAATACATAGTCAAGCCGCAAACCTATGAGGATATAATGAGTCGTGACGAACTTGCGCCGTGGCTTAAAAAGGAAAACTGATGTTCGGGTACAGTGATATAGTTCAATTCTTAATAGCCGCCGTCGCAATTTTGCTTGCTATCATTTTGCACGAACTTGCGCACGGCTACGTTGCGCTTTGGAACGGCGACGCAACCGCGAAGGTCTACGGCAGGCTGACGTTGAATCCTATGGCACATTTCGATCCCATGGGACTTGTGATGCTGTTGCTTGTTCGGTTCGGTTATGCAAAGCCCGTTCCGATCAATCCCGATAACTTTCGTCACAGAAAACTGGGTATGATCACGGTCGCGCTTGCCGGTATTACGCTCAATATTTTGCTGGCATTTTTCGCGGTGCCGTTTTATATGCTTTGTTCGCGTTCATCGATCACCGGACTTGGTTATCTCGGAAGTTTCTTTTTCTGGTTTATTGTTATAAATCTTAATCTTGCGGTGTTTAATATATTGCCGATCTACCCGCTTGACGGATTCAGAGTGGTAGAAGGTTTTACGCGGGCAACCAATCCGTATTGCCGTTTTATGCGCAACTACGGTCAATATGTTTTGCTTGTTCTGGTCGGAATCAGCATTATTGTGGGACTCACTCCGTTGCCGTGGTATTTCGATATTTTAGGTGCATATATTTCAACGGTAAGATATTGGATATGGAACGGCTTTACCGCTTTTTGGGGGTTATTTTTCTGAATGAACGATGAATTTAACAAAACCGAAACCGCAGATACCGAAGGATCGGAAAACGTCAACCAAGCGGACGACAATATTTCTATTGAAACTTTTCCGCAACGGGACGGTGATATTGCCGTGGAAAACAATTCTGAAAATGTTTCGACCGGTTACGGAATCAATGACAACGAAGATCTAACCGAAGAAGAAAAGGCGGCAAAAGCTGAAGCCGAAGCGAAAGAGAAAGCCAAACGCGAAGAAATTCAGAAGTACATAGATTCGCTTGCCGACAAAGACGTTTACGATCCTAATTCGTATGAAGTACACCTTGAAAACTTTGACGGACCGCTTGACTTATTGTGGTTTTTGATTCGCAGATCCAAAATCGATATTAACGAAGTATTCGTGTCGGAAATTACCGAGCAATACCTTGCGAGCATGGCTGAAATCGACAGACTTGATCTTGAGCGGGCGTCGGAATTTATCGAAGTAGCCGCGTGTCTTGTCGAAATCAAGTCGAAAGCATTGCTGCCGCGTCCGCCTGTGGCTGAAGATCCGGACGATGATCCGGAGAAAACGCTTATCCGCAGGTTGGAAGAATACAGGCTGTATAAAGAAGCGAGCCAAAAAATCAAAGAAATCGAAGTTACCGGTATGCACTATCGCGATCCCGATCCCGGTGTCGGAAAACCGAGGCTTGTTCTGGGCGATATGACTATGGACGGGTTGATGGACGCTTTGCGCAAGATGTTTGTCAAACTCGAAATCAAAGCCCAGTCCAATCAGGAACGCAATATAGTTAAGGATCGCTTTACCGTAGCGGAAAAAATTGAACAAATCAAGGAAGTTTTTGCCGAAGCCGATACGGTTAAATTTACCGATCTGTTTGAGCGCGATTATAATAAAAGTGAGATAATCACTACTTTTCAGGCGATGCTCGAATTGCTGAAAGGACAATTTTTCCATGCCGAACAGCACGAGATTTTCGGAGAGATACTGTTGCACCGAGTGAAAGGAGAGAATACTTATGATTGATACGTCTATGATTGACGAAATACTGGAATCTTTGATGTTTTTGTCCGGTAACGGATTGAAAGTAGCCGATGTTGCCGAACAACTCGAGGTGAAAACTTCGGACGTGAATGCGGCAGTAAAACGCCTGAAAGAAAAATACGGCGGAAAAAGCGGAATACATTTACTCAGTTACAACGGTAAAATTCAGTTTGCGTCGAACCCCGCGTATTCGGACGTTATCGCATGCGTGCTTAACCCGATAAGAGAACGCGATTTATCGAACGCGGCACTCGAAACTATTGCAATCATTGCCTATCGTCAACCGGTCACAAGGCTCGACATAGAACAAATTCGCGGAGTAAACAGCGAATACACCGTGCAAATGCTGCTGAAAAACAATCTGATCGAGGTGGTGGGAAGAAAAGAAGCTGTCGGCAAACCGCTGCTTTTCGGTACGACCGATGAGTTTTTAAAGCGGTTTCAACTTGAAAGTCTTGACGAATTGCCCGATTACGAAACGCTGCTCGAATCGATCAAAGTCATCGGTGAGAAGAACGACGAGTCGAGAAGTATTTACAACGAGTACGATATTCCCGACGAAGAAACTTCCGGGGAATTACCGGCGGAGGAAGAAATTCCGGACTTTCTTAAAGACGAAAAAGACCTTCAAAAGGTCGACGGCGAGTCCGATTAAATTACATATTGTAGCCTAATAAGTTTTGTGTGATATGTTCGTGGTTGCACCTGTATATTTTTATACTACAAATTATATCCTACAATACGTAGGAAGTCAAACGTTTTGTAGGATAATTTTGTAATATTTAACTATGAAAAACAATGTAATAGGTATCAGAATCAAAGAACTTCGCGTCGAGGCGGGGTTATCGCAAAGAAAACTAGGGGAGAAACTCGGCTTTTGCAATCAGTCGGTCAGTTTTTGGGAATCGGGTCGGCGTGAACCGTCGCTCGATATCGTTTTACAACTTGCGGAGTTTTTCGGGACAAGTCCGAATTATTTACTTGGGTTTTCCGAGTTCTGAGCAATAACGACATTTCCATGTAAACGTCTTAATAAAGCCTATTATTACTTGTTAGCGTATTATACATTTTTTACGACAATAAAGATTTATTACGGTCGGCAGGGATAAAAAAGCGGCTGCTACGAAAACTAAAAATCGTGGCAGTTGTTTCTTGTTATATAATTTTAACGTTGAATTTTCTGGCTATACCTTTTGCTTTCGCTTTTGCTGCAGAGGTTAACGTATTCGATGCGTGCGGGACAGTATGGGTAAAACTGTTCGGGATTTTTCCGTTGTTAAAAATCAAAGCGAACGTCGTAAACGACGGACACGTCAACGAACTGGTGTTGAAAATCAACGGTAAAGAAAAGAGGTTTCATATCAACGCGGATAGCAGCGACGATAAGTCCGTTGCGAAATTTATGGAAGTCGGTTTTATTCCTTATATAAATATAGTCGATCTGAATATTTCGATAGAGATCGGAAAGAGAAACGACGCGTTGTTTACGAC
>CAKQVV010000159.1 GCA_934277845.1 uncultured Clostridia bacterium | reverse complement strand
ACGAGCCGTTATATTTTCTGATACGCTTACTCATCGAGAAGAAAAAGTCCAATGCAATCGGGAATTTCGCGTCAATGAATAGGTGCGCCTCGTCGGCGATGATAAGCGTTCGCAAGTTTTTCCCGCTTTTATTCGCTTCCCTTGCGTTGATGACTTCCTGCTCTATAAAACGGAATACAAGCAACATCTGCGCGTTCGCTACGGTGTTATTCTTGTTAGCAAACAACGACTGAAAATTAAAGTCTATCAAGTCGGCGTTTACTTTCAACGTAGACGGTGCATTCCAAATATCCGAATATCTGCCGCTTACGAACTTTTGCAAATACAACTCCGCCGTCCGCATATCCCGCAAAGTCAGGTTGTCCGTTTCTTCCTTGTTCTTTTCCCGTAAGACCGCCAATAAGTCGGTAAACAGCGGAAAATCCTCGGCATTAAGCCTTGTGCAGTCCGTTGTTTCATAGATTCCTTTTCTCGCATACGCTTCCACCGCAAGGTTGTTTATAAGCTCGATTACGTCGCTGTTCGCGCCCACGAACACAATCTTGAAGAAACTTTCAAGCATTTTCAGGTGCGTGTTGAACGTTACGACCGGATCTGCGGGCAAGCCGTCCTCCGTCAATATCTTGTAAATATGGAACGGGTTGATTCTGCCCTCTTTCGCATTGCCGACGTCGATAAGATTACCCGACAAGTTTTTCGTCAAGGTCAGATACTCGGCTTCGGGATCGAGAATAATCACTCTCGTGTCGTTCGCCCACTCGTTTGCGATAAGCGACTTTAAGAAGAACGATTTACCCGAACCCGATTTGCCGATAATCATACCGTTACTGTTCTGATACAGGTTACCGCGTTTCCACATATTGAAAATGAACGGAAAGCCGTTTGCCTTGTTCTCACCGAGCATAATACCGCCGTCGTCCATAACGAACGTGCGAACGAACGGAAACACCGCCGCAAGCGACGAACTGTTGATACCTCGCTCATAGTTTTTAAGCGTACTCACGGGCGAAATTGCCGACGACTTGAAACCTTCTATCTGCAAACCGTAAAGGTTGGACGGCTTGAAATTGCCCGTCATAATACTTCTTCTTACAGTCTTTTTGTAATTATCGTCATCGAGATAGTTATATGCCGTAATAGTAAGCGTTACGTCGAGAAGCGACTCGTTTTCCGTTTGCAAACTATCTAAAAGCGCGTTCATTGTTTCCCTGTGGGTTTCCGCGCTGTTCGCTTCGCTTGCTTTTTCGGAAAGGATTTGCTTCGTTTCCATTTCTCCGATGCACTTGTCGATACGCTTGATCGCCTTGAATTTATCTACGGGTTTGACGTGCAGAACCACTTTTGTGTTCGGTATATTGAACACGTCCGCACCCCAAGCATTACGAACCCTTAACGGATAATCCGCGATTGCAAACACCGCCGCTTGCGTTCCGTCCACCGTATAACTGTTGGCTCTTAACTCAACCTTTTTCGGCTTTACCCACGCTATAAGTCGATTATCTTCGATTTCTTTGATTTCACGCTCGTCGAAGTTACGCGAAAAACTGTATTTCAAAAATATCGCCGTTTCCTTTCTGCCAAGCAGTTTTGTGTTCAGCCCGCACTTGTTGATTTCGCTTGCCACGTTGATCGTCGTATTTTCAAGATCGAGTTCGTTTCTTCCGTAAACGACGATATAATAGTCCGAAAGATACTGCTTGCGGATATTGTTCATCTTGTCGATACGGTCAATTCTTTCACGCAAAATAGCCGTTTTTATCTCTCTGACTTCTTCCCCGTCTACGCTCTCTTTCATTTCCGCAAGTCTGCCGAACAGGTCTTGCGCGAAGTCATCCAAGTTTACGGGACGGTCTATTTTTATAATGTCGGCGCATTGCGTTCCGTCGAGCATTTTAAGCGCGTTTGCAAGATAGTCGATGTCAATGTTCTGCTGAACGACGTCCTCGATACCGAAATTCTTTTGCCCGACTTTAATTACTCTGCCGAAGTACCCGCCGCTGTATTCGATAAGCCCGTTTTCCTTGATGTCTTTCAGGTTTAAGAGCGCGTCCACGCGTTCTTTCTGTTTGTCTGCGTTTTCGGTATAAACCTTTTTCGCAAACAGGAATTTTATGTTTTCCAAGATACACGAATAGAAAATGCCGTCCTGCGTCGGCATAAACATTACCACCGCAAGCAGTCCCATAATTACGGCAAACGCGAACGCGCCCGAAGTGATTGCAATGAAAATAATTGCAAACACGATCAACGCAACGATTACGTCTGCCATCGAATAGCATTTCCATACCGTGTTTTTTACTTTGATTTTCTTCGGAATTATTCTCATTCTGTGCTTTCACCTCCGCTACTTTCCGATCCTTCCGTTGTTTCGGCAGAAGTTTTATCTTCGGAATATTTGTCCGAATTATCTCCTCCGCCATTGTTGTCTGCTTTGTTTTTTCTGTGATTCGAGATTGCTTTTCCGACACTCGCGCCGCCGTGAATGATTTTATGTGCCAAGCCGAACGTCGCCGCTCCGACCATACGCGAACCGTAAAACGCCGAGCGTAAGAAGTTACCGCCTGCGTGCATATCGTCCGCTTGTCCGAACAGTTTACAAAACAGCGCCTGTCCTGCCGGGATAACCATTGCTCCGCCGACGATCATAAAGATTAGGAACATTGAGTTACCAAACCCGCTGATTTCGTCTATTCGCATTCTTGTTATAAGCGGCAGAAGCAAAACGAAGATATTTACCGAGAACACCGTTCCGTAAGCAATCACGATTTTCGTTATAAAAGTTTCTCTCCACGTTTTGAATCTCGCTCCGTCATCGAGCGGAAGCGTTGACATACTCATAGGCATTACGAAGTACATAAAAATGATTTCGTATACCCTTTTCGCCAAGTTAAGAACGGCAACCACAAGCGCGATTGCAAGCGCAACGCCTGAAATGAGCGACGGCAGATACAAAAACTTGTCGGGGTTGACCATTCCGTTATATTTCCATTTGTCGGGAAATACGAAACCCGTCGTATAATCTCCGAAAATCTCTTTTACGCCGAGCCGTGATATATCGAACTCGGACACCGAATACCCGTTTATCCAATCGCCTGCGCAGGCGTTGAACAATGCGCTCGATAATTTCGTCGTATTGCCGATTTCAAATATCTGCGAAACAAGAACGAGTAACGAGTTGGATATAAGGATAATCAGGAACAGGACGGTAAGCATAGCCATTGTGCCGAGAAGTGCCAAGAAAAACTTGCCGACGATAGTCGATACGTTACGTTGCGAGTTAATCATATTTTTGATAAGCGCGGCTATTGTAAAGATACAAGTAAGCCCTATTGCCAAAATAAAAATGCACCAAAAGATTGTATTAACCGTGCTATCGCCCGCCAAAAATTCGATGATATTGACCTTTGCACCTTTATACGTTACGTCCGTGATTCCCGATATTGCCGAAAAGATTTCCATCAGTCCGTCTACAAGTTTTAGAAGCCACAGAAAAAGAAGCAAGCATAACTGTTGAAAAAATATAAGCATTCTGCTCCTCCT
>CAKQVV010000158.1 GCA_934277845.1 uncultured Clostridia bacterium | reverse complement strand
CTTTTGCTGTGTACCGTCGTGCCGATTGCCGCAACCTATGCGTTTTTATCCGGAACAACTGAAGCCGCAGGCAGAATTTACCGCGTCAAAGCCGAAACCAGATATTTTCTCGTTACCGGATCCTATGACGTCACCGGCGACGCGCGTCTTGCGGCGGCGGCCGTTAAAGAAAAGGGCGGTGCCGGCTATGTCATAAACGATGGAAAGTTTAGAGTGGTTGCCGCCGTGTATCGGGATAAAAAAACTGCCGAGGCGGTTGCCGCAAAACAAAAAAACGATAACGAAATCTATCCCGTGACGATAAAAGAAACGTCGCTGGGCGAAAACGCGGAAATCGCGAAAAGACTTTCCGCTGCGCTCGATATTTGCGATTCGGTCTTTACCGACGTTACTTCGGTTACGGAAGAGTACGAACGAGGCAACTTGACGGACGGTGCGTTGACGCTTGCCGTAAAAAATGCAGCGGAACGATTGACGGAAGCCGCGAGAAAAATAAACGATGCGGACGAAACGGGACTTATCGTCGAGTATCTGACCGCTATGTCCGGCATGCTTAACGACGCAACGACGGAGGATAAATACACGTTGCCCGTGCGCGTGAGATACGCACTTTGCGCGATCGTGTACGAAAGATACGCGATGTCGTTAAAGTTAAGTCCCGCTAACTCATAAGTTCCTTAAATTAGTTATATTTTGTGCCGAAAAGTTTTTTTAAACGGTTTCAAACAGTTGAAATATACGATAATTTATGCTACAATATATCCTATACTGACACAAGGAGAGGGATTATGACCGCCAAAGAGATCGCCGGAATTTTAGACGCAGAAATTCTGTGCTGTGAAGACCTCGTAAACGACGTGCAAATCCATTCCGCATGCGGGTCGGATATGATGAGCGACGTACTTGCCTACGTCAAAGATCAAGGTATGCTTTTGACCGGGCTCGTCAATCCGCAGGTAGTGAGAACAGCGGAAATGATGGATATGTGCTGCGTGGCTTTCGTGCGCGGAAAACGCCCGGACGAATCGATTATCGAACTTGCGAAAGGGAAGAACATTATTCTTCTCGCGACTCAGGAAAGAATGTATCCGGCGTGCGGAAAACTCTACAAGGCCGGGCTCGAAGCCGGAAAGCCGATATGAGCGAACTTGTAAAACTTCGTTATGACGTGGCAGGCGACGATTTTGTTTCTTGCGGACATGCCACCGAGGACGTAAGGCGGACGCTGAAAAGTATAGGTATTCCCGCCGACGTGATCAGAAAAGTTTCCATTGCCATGTACGAGGGCGAAATCAATATGGTAATTCACGCCGACGGCGGTGTCGCCGACGTTGATATCTGCGAAGATAAAATAATCGTTGTTTTGTCCGATACGGGAAAGGGTATTGCTGACATAGACAAAGCAATGCAGGAAGGGTTTTCCACTGCGACCGATGAAATTCGCGAACTCGGATTCGGTGCGGGAATGGGACTTCCTAACATGAAAAAGTATTCCGACAATATAAGTATAGAAAGCGAAGTCGGGAAAGGAACGAAGGTTACTCTGGAATTTTTTATACCGTAATCGATAATTTTTTATCAACTGTGCCGGAGGAGTAATGAGCACGGAACGAAAGCCAGTATATTTGGATAGCGAGAGATGTAACGGTTGCGTCAACTGCATGAAGCGGTGTCCGACCGAGGCTATCCGTGTGCGCGGCGGTAAAGCAACGATAGCGTACGAGCGGTGCATCGGTTGCGGGGAGTGTGTCAGGGCTTGTCCCAACCACGCGAAAAAGGAATTTTTCGATCCGCTCGGATCCATAAGAAAGTATAAGTATAAGGTTGCCGTTCCCAGCCCGTCGCTGTACGTTCAGTTCAACAATCTCTATGACGTCAACTACGTCCTCACGGCACTCAAAAGACTGGGTTTCGATGATGTGGTGGAAGGCGCGAAGGGCGCGGAATATGTTTCCGCCGCCACCGAACTGTATCTCAAAACCAAGCACGTGACGCGAAAGCCGGTTATAAGTTCCGCGTGTCCGGCAGTGGTGGGGCTTATTACGATGAGGTTCGAGCACCTCATTGACAATCTTTCGCCCGTTCAGCAACCGGAAGAAGTTGCGGCGAATATGGCGCGAGCGAAAGCGCAAATGGAAACGGGACTTCCGGATTCCGAAATAGGCGTATTCGTCATCACGCAGTGTGCGGCGAACGTTACGGGACTTCGCGACAGCGTAAATGCCCGCATCGACGGCGTGTTGTCGGTGAAGGATATATACTTCCCGCTTCTTACCGAACTCAATAAACTTCGTCGCTACGACGTGGAAAAACTTGCGGAGGCAGGCGCGTCGGGAGTCGGTTGGGGAACATCCAGCGGAGAAGCGAAAGGCTTGAAATCCGATAATTACCTTTCGGCGGACGGTATGGAAAACGTGATTTCCGTACTCGGCGACATAGAGAAAGGCCGACTCGATAATATCGATTTTGCCGAACTCAACGCATGTACGCTCGGTTGCGTCGGCGGTACGATGAATATCGAGAGTCCGTTTCTTGCGGCGACAAGGCTGAGAAAGTTATGCGCCGGATTGAAAGACGAATGCGTTTCGGTCGATGATTATTCGGCGTACAAACGAAAAGAACCTTACACTTGCAACAATGTTTTCAAACTCGACGACGATATGCTCGTTGCGATGAGAAAAATGTTGAGGGTAAAGAGCATTTATGCGAAATTACCCGGTATAAATTGCGGCAGTTGCGGAGCACCCAGTTGTATGGCGTTCGCGGAGGATGTTGTGAGAGGACTGGACGTAAAATGCAGATATACGGAGGCTTATGATGACGATACGCGAGATCGCAAATAAACTCGACGCGATTATCGAAGTCGAAGCCGACCGTAAACTTGACGGCGTTTACGCAGGCGATTTTCTCAGCAGAGTTATGGGCAAGGCACCGCCGTCGTGCGTGTGGCTGACCGTAATGAATAATGTGAACGTCGCAGGAGTTGCGACGATTGCGGACGTGGGAGCGGTCGTACTGTGTGAAGGCATAGTGCCCGATCCGCTGTTAAAGCAAAAGTGCGCCGACGAAAAGATACCGCTGCTTACAACCGAACTTCCGGTATTCGACGCGTGTTTAAGGTTGGGCAAATGAAGTATCGGTGCGACTTTCACATTCATTCCGCATTGTCCCCGTGTGCCGACGATGACATGACGCCGTTCAATATCGTCAACATGGCGAAACTCGCCGGACTGGACGCAATTGCGATTACCGATCACAACACCGCGGGTAATTGCTTTGCGGCGGAAGCAGAAGGAAAGAAAATCGGACTTGTGGTTTTGTCCGGACTCGAACTCGAAACTTCCGAAGAAGTGCACGTCGTTTTGCTTTTTCCTTCGGCGGAAAAGGCGAAAGCGTGTTCGGACGAAATTTCGACGCGCAGGATAAGAATCGCGAATCGTCCCGAAGTATTCGGTCGTCAACTTTATATCGGCGAAAACGACGAAATACTCGGCGAAGAACCGGATCTTCTTATTACGGCGACAACGATAAGCGTGACGGAAGTGTCTGCAATGGCAAAAAGGCACGGAGGTATCGCGTTTCCCGCGCACGTTGACAGACCTGCTCACGGCATATTGCAAATGCTGGGCGAAATCGACGATACGCTGGGTTTCACTGTGGTGGAAAC
>CAKQVV010000157.1 GCA_934277845.1 uncultured Clostridia bacterium | reverse complement strand
TTCATAAAATTCAGTATTAAAATGCCGGAATTTAACCGTTTTCCGCCAAAAGCTTACGCCCTCGGATTACGGATGTTCGCCTGAGCGGCGGCGAGGCGAGCGATCGGGACGCGGTAGGGCGAGCAGGAAACGTAGGTAAGCCCGATCTTGTGGCAGAACTCAACGGACGAAGGATCGCCGCCGTGTTCGCCGCAGATGCCGCAGGACATGCCGGGACGGGTTTTTCTGCCCTTCTCGACTGCCATTTCCATGAGCGCGCCCACGCCCTTCTGATCAAGACGAGCGAACGGATCGGACTCGTAGATCTTATTTGCGTAGTACGCACCGAGGAACTTGCCCGCGTCGTCACGGCTGAAACCGAACGTCATCTGGGTAAGGTCGTTGGTGCCGAAGCAGAAGAATTCGGCTTCGGTTGCGATCTCGTCGGCGGTGATAGCCGCGCGCGGGATCTCGATCATGGTGCCGACTTCGTATTTAAGTTCGATGCCCGCTGCCTTGATTTCCGCATCGGCGGTCTTGACAACGACGTCTTTGACAAACTTCATTTCCTTGACTTCGCCGGTGAGCGGGATCATGATTTCGGGAACGACCTTCCAGTCCTTGTGAGCCTTCTGGACGTTGATGGCAGCCTTGATAACCGCTTTGGTCTGCATTACCGCGATCTCGGGGTAAGTGACGCAAAGACGGCATCCACGGTGTCCCATCATCGGGTTGAACTCGTGGAGCGAAGAAATGATTTCTTTGATTCTCGTGACGGTCTTGCCCTGAGTCTTTGCAAGGGCTTCGATGTCGGCTTCTTCGGTCGGAACGAACTCGTGGAGCGGCGGATCGAGGAAGCGGATGGTGACCGGATAGCCGCCGAGCGCTTCGAACAAGCCTTCAAAGTCAGCCTGCTGCATGGGTTCGATCTTCGCGAGCGCGGCTTCTCTCTCCTCTACGGTGTCGGAGCAGATCATTTCGCGGAACGCGCCGATACGAGCGGGATCGAAGAACATATGTTCGGTGCGGCAAAGACCGATACCGGTTGCGCCGAAAGCGGCAGCCTGTTTCGCGTCCGCGGGGGTGTCCGCGTTGGTACGAACGCCGAGCGCCTTATATTTGTCCGCAAGCGCCATGATCCGTCCGAAATAACCGGAGTTGGGATCTGCGGGAACGGTCTTGATGCTGCAATCGTAAATGTTGCCGGTGGAGCCGTCAAGTGAGAGTGCGTCGCCCTCGCGGAAGATCTTGCCTGCGAGTTCGAAGTACTTTTCTTCTTCGTGCATCTTGATGTCGCCGCAACCGGATACACAGCAGGTACCCATGCCGCGGGCAACGACTGCCGCGTGGGAAGTCTGGCCGCCGCGAACGGTAAGAATACCCTGAGCGTACTTCATGCCCTCGATGTCCTCGGGGGAAGTTTCAAGACGGACGAGAATAACCTTCTTGCCCTTCTTGCCTTCGATAACAGCGTCTTCGGCGGTGAATACGATGGTGCCGGTAGCCGCGCCGGGAGAAGCGGCGATACCTTTACCCACGACGTTGTTCTTGTCGGCGTCTTTAAGAGCCTTTGCGTCGAACGTCGGGTGGAGCAACATGTCGAGCGACTTTGCGTCGATCTGCATGAGCGCTTCCTTTTCGGTGATCATGCCCTCGTCGATAAGGTCGCAAGCAATCTTGATAGCGGCGGCTGCGGTACGTTTGCCGTTACGGGTCTGGAGCATATAGAGTTTGCCGTGTTCGATGGTGAACTCCATATCCTGCATGTCGCGGTAGTGGTTTTCGAGCGTAGCGCAGACTTTCTGGAATTCGGCGTAAGCTTCGGGGAATACTCCCTTCATCTGCTCGATAGGCATCGGGGTGCGAACGCCGGCAACGACGTCTTCGCCCTGTGCGTTGACGAGGAATTCGCCCATAAGCCCTTTTTCGCCGGTAGCCGGGTTACGCGTGAACGCAACGCCCGTGCCGGAATCGTCGCCCATGTTGCCGAACGCCATCATCTGAACGTTGACCGCGGTGCCCCAGCTGTAGGGAATGTCGTGGTCCATACGGTAAATGTTCGCGCGGGGGTTGTCCCAGGAACGGAAAACCGCTTTGACCGCCGCGAACAACTGCTCTTTCGGATCGTTCGGGAAATCGGTGCCGAGTTGTTTCTTGTATTCTGCTTTGAACTGGTTGGCAAGTTCTTTAAGATCGTCGGCGGTGAGTTCGACGTCGTAGGTGATTCCTTTCTTTTCCTTCATCTCGTCGATGAGTTTTTCAAAGTACTTCTTGCCGACTTCCATAACGACGTCGGAGAACATCTGAATGAAACGACGGTAGCAGTCCCAAGCCCAACGGGGATTGCCGGACTTTTTCGCGATGACGTCGACGACCTGCTCGTTAAGACCGAGGTTAAGAATGGTGTCCATCATGCCGGGCATCGAAGCGCGTGCGCCGGAACGAACGGAAACGAGAAGCGGGTTCTCTTTGTCGCCGAACTTCTTGCCGGTGATCTTTTCCATCTTGTCGATGTACTCCATGATCTCCGCCTGAATACCGGGATTGATCTGTTTCCCGTCCTCGTAATACTGGGTGCAGGCTTCGGTGGTGATGGTGAAGCCCTGCGGAACGGGAAGTCCCAGACCGGTCATCTCGGCAAGGTTTGCGCCTTTGCCGCCCAGAAGTTCGCGCATTTTAGCGTTACCTTCGGTGAAAAGATAACAATACTTTTTGTTTGCCATAACTTTACTTTCTCCTTTTTATACTTCGAAGTTATATAACTGAATTTGGTTAAACGAGGTTGCTGCACGCAACCCCATTGCCGATTATAACATATAATGCAACTTCTCGCAACTGTTTTAGCCGTTTTATGCCAACTTTTTGAGTAAATTACTTGAAATACTTATTCTCGATCGCGGTGATTTTGTCAATACGCTTTACGTGTCTTTCGGCATTCGAGAACGGCGTGTCGAGGAACGTGTCCACTATGTCGAGCGCGAGTCCGCCGCCCACCACCCTTTCGCCGAACGCAAGGACGTTGGCATCGTTGTGTTCGCGGGTTGCGCGCGCCGAGAACGTGTCCGAACACAGCGCGCAACGAATACCTTTGACCTTGTTTGCGCAGATGCTCATGCCGATACCCGTACCGCAGATAAGTATACCCTTGTCGGCTCTGCCCGAAACCACTTCTTCCGCAACGGGGAGCGCATAGTCGGGATAATCGACGGCACCCGGCTCGTGAATACCGAAGTCTTTGACCTCGAATCCGCGTTCGGTAAGGTGCTTTACCACGGCGTTTTTCAGTTCGAGCGCGGCATGGTCGCATGCGATTGCTACTTTCATTTGTTATCTCCTTTCCGAGGTTTTGCCTCGCTTGATTTTGCGTTTTCTTTCAGTCTTTGCCCCGCGAGTTTTTCGGCGAGTTCCAGCGTTTCGTCCACCAAATAAATAAGGTATTTCGCCGCGCGGACGTATTCCGAAACGGGTGCGCCGAACGGATCGGCAACGTCGCCGCCGCCTGTGATTTCACCCACGGTACGGGCTTTTTCGAGATTGATCGCGGCTTTGTGACGCGCGGTCATGCACACGATAAGGTCGGTTTTCTTCGCCGCCGCGAGCGTGAGCGGTTTTGCCTTGTGCTTGCCGCCCTTATACCCTAGACTTAACAGCGCTTCGTTCGCTTTGGGATTGATTTCATCGCCGGGCGTAACTTTCAGCCCGAACGAATTTATCGTGAATTTGTCTTTCAGTCCCCGGCGCGCGAGTTCCTCTTTGAAAATCTTTTCCGCCATT
>CAKQVV010000156.1 GCA_934277845.1 uncultured Clostridia bacterium | reverse complement strand
TCGCGGGACCGATCAGCAGTCCCGCCACGACCATGCCCACTACCTGCGGCAAGCCGATTTTGCGCATCAGCATGCCCAGTGCCTTTGTGGCGAAAAGTATTATCGCAAGGTCGAGTAATATTTGCGTTACGTCCATGATTTCCTTCTTTTTCCCGCGCGATTTCACTCGCGAAAGCGTAATTATAGCCGGAGAACACTATCCCCGACTACGATTAAAAATTATATACCTATCTTTTCCGATTGTCAACGGAATTTTTGAAAAGACCGATTGAAAAGATTTATAGGGATTTTATTTCTCTCACAGCAGGAGATTCAACGTTTTACTTTTGCTCCTCACTCCGAATCATTTTAAGATACAAGCTGCTCGTTTTAATTTAAAATAACCGAAAAGAAAAGCCTTCCCCGCTCGGGGGAAGGTGTTTTACCGAAAGCGTAGCGTCAGGTAAAACGGATGAGGGGAAATCAAACAACGTTCGTTTTTATTGTTTTATAAACCTAAACACGCAGATTTCACGTTATTATCCCCTCATCAGTCACTTCGTGACAGCTTCCCCCGAGGGGGAAGCCTATTAAAAGCATGAAATCTCTGCTTGGAACGAATACTTATCCTTATTTTATTCCGGTTACTCTTCCCACACGACGGCGGTAAGCGGCGGAACTTCGCGGATTTCTTTGCCTCCGACGAGATCTTTGACTTTGCTCCCGAGCGGTACGGAAACTTCCGTTGCGTTTGCGACGATATGCAATTTTTCGCCGCGCGTAAACTCGATAAAACCGCTGCCGGCGCGCAAGAACTTTATGTTGCCGCCATTGAGTTCGGCACGCGTTCTCAACTTACCCAACTCGCGGAAAAACTCCGTGAGCGAACGGTCGGCGGTTTTCCACGGGTAGAACCTGCGGTTGAACGGATCTTCGCACCCTTCCATGCCCGCCTCGTCGCCGTAATAGACGCACGGTACGCCGGGCAGCGTGTATTGAAGCACGGCGGCAAGTCGCAAACGCTTTTTCGCAGTTTCGGGATCGGCAAGACGAAAATCGGCGCGTTCTTCCTTCGTTCCCGGCAGTTCTTCGCCCGAAACCGCGGTGAGCACGCGAACCGTGTCGTGGGTAGAAAGCGGATTCATAAGGTTTTTCAGGACTCGCCCCGGGTAATTGTTGACGATGCCGTTGACCGTGCGCGCGAGGTTTTCGCCGTCGCCGAGACGGGCAAACCGGATAATCGCGTCCTTGAACGGATAGTTCGTCACGCTGTCCAGTTGTTTTCCGAGAAGGTAACGCCGCCGCAGCGAGTACGCAACCTTGTTGCTCGCGTCCTCCCACACTTCTCCCAAGACCAGCCCGTCGGGGTTGACTTTTTTGACCGCGCGCGCGAGATTGTCTAAAAACGCGTCGGGGAGTTCGTCGGCTACGTCCAGCCGCCAGCCGGCTACACCCATGCGCATATAATTGCGGACCACGCCGTCCTCGCCGTTTATAAACTCGTCAAAGCCGGGATCGGTTTCCTCGGTGCACGGCAGGATTTTCACTCCCCACCAGCACTCGTAACCGCCCTTGTCGTCAAAGCGGTACCACGACCTGTACGGACTGTTTACGGACCGGAACGCGCCCTCGCCGTCGTAATGCCCATAGCGGTTAAAGTACACGCTGTCGTCGCCGGTATGCGAGAAAACACCGTCGAGAATGATCTTTATTCCTTTATCGGTCGCGGACTCTAAAAGCCTGCGGAACGCGCCTTCGCCGCCGAAATCGCCGTCTATTCTTCTATACGAGCCGGTGTCGTACTTATGGTTCGACGCCGCCTCGAAAATCGGATTGAGGTAAATGCACTTCACTCCCAGCGACTTAAGATAGTCGAGTTTTTCGGTCACGCCGTCCAGGTTTCCGCCGAAAAAGTCGTTGTTCGGCACGATTCCCTTCTCGTCCGATTTGTAGTACGGCGTACCGTCGAGGTCGTCGCGGTAAACGGCGTTTTGCTTGGTTTTCAGCCGCTCGCCGCCGATATTGAATCTGTCGGGAAAAATCTGATAGATTATGCCGCCATCGAGAAAGGACGGTGCGGCGTATACTTCCTCATACGCCGTGAGTTGCCATTCCTCGCCCTTGCCTGCCGTCGCAAACAGGTCGGTGTTGGCATAAAACGCGGTGTCGCAACCGTTATCGCGGACGATAAAGCGGTAGAAATACAGTCCCGGCGAAGTGACGCGCAGCGACACCGAAAACTCGTCGCCCGCACGTTGCATTTCATACCACACGTCCGATTCGTTCTCTTTCGTCAGCACGAAAAACGCGGCTTGCGCAGAGCCGTCAAGCCCCACGCAAACCGTAAATTCTTCGTTTACTTTCACTCCGCCGACAGGCTTTTTATATCGCTCGTCGCACGGGAAATAACGTAGTTTCATTCAGTCCTCGTACACTTTGGTCACGGGTTTAAGATGCCAGATGTTCCCGGCGTACTCGCGGATGCTGCGGTCGGCGGCAAAAACGCCCGACTGCGCGATGTTGCGAAGCGCCATTTTGTTCCAGCCGGATTCGTCGCGGTAGGCCTCGTCGAGTTCGGACGCGGCGCGCAGATAGTCGCGGAAGTCTTTAAGGCACATATACGGATCGGCAATGTAGTTCGTACCCACGGTGAGGTAGTCGGCAATATCCGAGAACGACTGACCGTCGAATCCGACGCGCAGCGCGTCCACTACTCTGCGGATTTCGTTATCGTCCGAATATATGCGCGAAGCGTTGTAACCCTGCTCCCACACCTTTTCCACTTCGTCGGCTTTGAGTCCGAACGTGAAGATATTGCCTTCGCCCACGCGCTCGGCGATCTCGACGTTCGCGCCGTCGACGGTACCGAGAGTTATCGCGCCGTTGAGCATGAATTTCATGTTGGAAGTGCCCGACGCTTCTTTGCCCGCAAGCGAAATCTGCTCGGAAACCTCGGCGGCGGGAATAAGCCGCTCGGCTTTGGTGACGTTGTAGTTTTCGAGGAACATCACGTCCACTTTTTTCTTGACCTTGGGATCGCGCTGAATCTCGTTCGACAGACAGTTTATAAGCGAAATTATGCGCTTTGCGTGGTAATATCCGCCCGCAGCCTTCGCCCCGAAAATAAAGGTTTCGGGCGTGACGTCGAGATTCGGATTATCCTTTACGTCAAGGATTTTCTTGATGATTTTCAGGACGTTGAGAAGCTGGCGTTTATACTCGTGAAGGCGTTTTATCTGCACGTCGAAACGCGACTCGGGATTGAGCGCAAAGCCGGTAGTGTCCGAAATATATTTTGCGAAATCGCGCTTGTTTGCCGCCTTGATCCCGGCAAGGCGTTTCAGTACTTTCTCGTCGGACGCGTACTTATTGAGTTTTTCGAGTTCGGACGCGTCGCGGATATACCCGTCGCCGATAAGGTCGGTCACAAGCCCCGCAAGCCCGGGATTCGACTGATTGAGCCAGCGGCGATGCGCGATGCCGTTGGTGACGTTGGTAAAGCGTTCGGGCAAAATCCCGTAAAAGTCACGGAACACGCTTTCCTTGATGATCTCGCTGTGGAGCGCGCTCACGCCGTTGATGCTGTGCGATCCGATAACCGCGAGATTTGCCATGCGCACCTGACCGTTGCCGATGACGCACATGCGAGCGAGAACGTCCTCTCTGCAATCCCGGTGTTCGCCGCGGAACCGCGCGTCTATCTCGCGGATAATCGAGTGCATGCGCGGCAAACGCATTTTAACGAGGTCCTCGTTCCATTTTTCGAGCGCTTCGCTCATGACGGTGTGGTTGGTGTACGCC
>CAKQVV010000155.1 GCA_934277845.1 uncultured Clostridia bacterium | reverse complement strand
CGGTAGCGTATTTCTATAAAAAATGAGAGGAGAAATGAAAACTATATATGCGATCCGGGACAAGTATATACCGTTTCGCGCGAAAAATCGGGAATGATAGGACTTTTCAGACTTTTTCTAAAAAGCAAACGGTAACAGAATCAGCGGCTCAATCGGCACAACAACGAAAGACAATATAATAAACTATACTTAAAACCCTTCGAGAGCAGAATCGAATCCCGAGTTTTCCATAAACTCGCGGTATTTTTCGAACGAAACGGTAGTATTAAGACAAGTTACAAAATGATTTATCCCGTCTGCGTCGCCGTGCCACTCTATCAGCAGGAATTTTGCGGAAGTCTGATACAGTTTGCAGACCGACGTTTTGCCTTCCGCCCGGATCGTTGTTGGACCGAAGAGCAAAGTTTCGCCGCTTATTGCATCGGAAACGGAATAGCGCAACGAAACTTCGCTTAGCGTGTCGTTTACGGCAATAAGAGTAAGGTTTCCGTCTGCATCCGGTTCGTCGAAGATCATACATACCGGGGCTTGGGAGCGTTTAATATATGAATAAGCGAGTTTTTTGCAGCCGTAATTATCCACGACGGCGTCTGAAATTTCGGGGAACCCGTCAATCAGATTCCACCATATTATGCCGCTGCGGTTCCCCTTATCGGCGCGCAAACGTTCTATAAAAAACTTCATTGCTTCCGCCTGAGCGATCTGACTTGCGAGCGAGTAGTCTTTTAGCGGAAGAGTTGCCGCATTGTTGCCGAAAAGGTAATCGACTTGCCGAGTCATCATCAGAAGCCGGAAGGTGTATGGAGAATGTGGGTCGACTTCGGGGCATACGGCGTGGAGCAACCAATCCGGATCGGTGCAAAGATTCCCGTCGCCGCGTTTATCGAGGTGGTCGGGGCGTATAAAGCGGCTTAAAGAGGCAGGCGCGGGGAGCAGGAAACGGCGCGACGAGTGGGCGGAAACATTCGTGCGATTTACGGGAATTTCGTCCGAAAACGCGCTAGGATCGGTGCCAACTGCGTACGTTTACGACGGCTCAATGACCGTTTTTGCCGAGCAATCCCGTTTGCGGACTGACAGACGAGGATGTGCAAACGGCGATCGACATACTTCTCGGTCGCGATAAATAAAAAACGAATCCCGCCGGTTGCGATTTTGCAATTCATAACTAGCGGGGTTCGTTTTTTTGAGATATGTTAATTTTCCTCGTAATTAATTTGATTTAGTTTTATGAATAATTTATTCAGTTTTCTATCGAGAACGGTATCGATTTTTCCCATATCTGTTTTTTCGTAAGTGCAAACCAAAGTAATGCCGAGGTTTCTGTAAATAGGCATTTTAAATTTTTTGGTTTTAGTATATTGTATATTGTTTTCGTTATATCCCCAATGCTCTATGTAAACGTGTTGTCCTTCACCTAAGTAGTTCGGCAAGAAGAAGTCCGGATGAAGTATTTCTTTTTCGGTGGCACCATAAGGTAATTCGCGTTCATAAGCGTGAGAAATGCCGTGTTCAAAAAGATAATTGTCAATATCTCTTTCAGATTTGCTTTTTACTATGTGTCCGTCTTTGCAAGTATATCGTCCTTCATAATCTTCTTCGAGCAATTCGACGCAAGTACAATTCGTTATTCTGAATAATAATTCTTTATCTTTATATTTATGGTAGCAATTAGTACAAAATAATAAACCATCAGTCGGTTTGCCGCAGGTGATGCATTTTGATTTATTGTTATAGTCGATGACTACCGGTTTATTGGGTTCCGATGAGAGCGTTTTCGATGTTGTAATAGTTTTGTTGGCAGTATCGATTTTTTCATTATGAGAAGATTGATTTTTGACGTTATGATTCAAAATGTCAAGCAATTCGTCTTTCGTATGTTGTTTGAAACATTTAAGACAAAAAGCATAGCCGTTAGTTTGATCACCGCATGAAATGCACGTATCAAAACCTTCGGTCGGCAATTCTGAAAAATATTTAGTGCCGCAAACACATGGTTTATTTGAATTGTGCCACTTGCCACATTTTTCACATTGTATGATTTCGCCGTTTTTTAGTGCGGCAGCGTGCTTTTTGCAAAGGCGATCTTTTCTATAGTGTCCCATATACGAACTGGTTGGTTCTCCGCAAATAGGACATACCATTTTCTCGGTCATGTATATTTCCTCTCATAACTTTATTGTAAATATCATAACATATTTTTAATAAAAATACAATCGCTTTTCTTATTATATTTGATAATGCGTTTCAATTTTGCACAAAAAATTAAAGATAATGGATTTTCGCCATAAACAGACTAACGAGAAATCCGCCAACGGCGAATTCATCGCCCTCGTCGCCGACAAAATGCTGCCGGAAAAATATTGATTCGTCTTTAAGTCGATACAGTAAAAAACAAAAACCTTGCGGACGCAGCAAATTCGCTCTCCGCAAGGTTTTTATTTTGCAGGCACGTATTCGGGTTTTATAACTTTTCCGCACCGGCATTAAAGAAATGACACGACCGCCAAGGTGTGTTATTTTTTTATGCGCGGCGGAACGACGGATGCGCCGGGATAAGTGTGCCGGACGGTTTTCGCGAGAAAAACAAGGAGAGTAATTTATGAAATACGTTCAATGGTTGAATATCTGGCTTGAGAACTATGTAAAACCGGGCGCAAAGGAACGCACCTATATCCGTTACGAGCAACTAATACGCACGCACATTGCCCCGAAAATCGGCGATAACGACGTAAATGACCTTACGCCTATCGCTTTGCAGTCGTTTGTGACAGAAATATTATCAAGCGGAAATGATAAAACCGGCAATGGTTTATCCGCAACCACGGTAAACGCAATTATCTCGGTATTGCAAAATTCGTTACGCACGGCGCATTTGCTAGGATATGCAAAAGATTATACGGCAAATATGATTAAACGCCCAAAACTCAAAGAACGAAAAATCGAATGTTTTACTCTTTCCGAGCAAAAGAAAATAGAATCGGCTGCACTTAATAGCAAAAAGACAAAAATGTTCGGTATCGTTTTGTGTCTTTATACAGGCTTGCGTATAGGCGAATTGATTGCTCTGCAATGGAAAGATATAGATTTACAAAAAGGCTTGCTGACAGTTTCTCGCTCCTGCCACGATACAAGCGGCGGAATAGTGTTTGACGAGCCGAAAACCGCCACTTCACGTAGGGTGATACCACTCCCAAAACAACTTTTGCCAAAACTAAAAAGCATAAAGAAAAGCGGTAATTCGGACTTCGTGGTGTCTATGGGCGGCAACGCCGTTTCGGTGCGTTCCTACCAACGAAGTTTTGAATTACTGCTTAAAAAACTGAATATTGTTCACCGTGGGTTTCATTCGCTCCGTCATACCTTTGCAACTCGAGCCTTGGAATGCGGAATGGACGTAAAAACGCTGTCCGAAATACTCGGTCATAAGAACCCGACGGTCACTCTAAACCGCTATGCTCATTCACTTTTAGAGCATAAAGCCGCTATGATGAACCGCCTTGGAAAACTGCTGTAATTTGTTCACCGAATATGCCAATCCATGTACATATTATATCTAACGGATGCACAAAAGTCAATAAATGCCCCTAGTCTACACGAATTTCTTTAGAAATATGATATTTATATGCCATTATAACAATTTTCGTATGTTAATCTTTGCTGTTTTTTCAAATTTTTCCAGCGATTGGCATATTCGGTGAACATAAATGGCCTTATCTTTGTTCATGGATAGTCAAAATTTATGAACGGAGAAGGTTATCGTGTCTACTAATATTTCCAAAGAAAAACGTGAAA
>CAKQVV010000154.1 GCA_934277845.1 uncultured Clostridia bacterium | reverse complement strand
GCGACATTCTGCCCGTGCACACGACGAACTTCCCGCCGCGACCGACGTAACCGCGAATAGCGTCCGCGGTGCTTTTGTCCACGGTGAAATCGGTTTTCAGCAGCGTCCCGTCAAAATCGGAAAATATCAGGTCGTATTTCATCAGTGTCTCCGTTTCGTCTGTAATGTACTCATTGTACATTATTTTTCCGTTTTCCGCAACCGTTTGCAAAGTAAACGCGCGAGATTATAATAAGGATAATTATCCCCGCTAAATAATATCGTCGTCGCGGCGGTTCTTTTCCTCGTCTGTTCGTTCGACCGTCACGAGATCCGTCTGTTTTTTCTGTTTTGCCGCCGCTTTCGCCCCTTCCTCTTCGCGCTTTTTCGCAAAATAATCGTGTATGCTCCGCGCGGTGCGAAGGTCGATTCCCTCTACCGCCGCCAGCGTTTCCACGCTCGCGTTCTTTATGTCAGCCGCGTTTTCAAACGTTTTGAGCAGGATTTTGCGCCGCTCCGGTCCCACTCCCGGCACTTCGTCGAGTTCCGAAAAATACCGCCGCGACCTTAGTTTTCTGTGATAGGTTATCGCAAAACGGTGCGCCTCGTCGCGGACGCGTTGAAGAAGCCGCAACGCGTAATTGTCGTGCGGAATGACGATCGGATCGGGATTTCCGGGCGTGAAAACTTCCTCTTCGCGCTTGGCAAGTCCCACCATGGGAATATCGTAACCCATTTCGCGCATGATCCCGTAGGCAAACGACAACTGCCCCTTGCCGCCGTCGATGACGATGAGGTCGGGAAGGTCCGTGAACTTCTCGTCTCCGTCGGCAGCACGCGTAAACCGCCGTCGTATAGTTTCTTCCATGCAACGGAAGTCGTCCGATCCCTCGACGGTCCTGATTTTGTACTTGCGGTAATCCTGCGGCGAACGCTTGCCGTCGATAAACACCGACTGCGAAGCCACTTTGTCCACGCCGCTGATGTTGGAAATATCATAGCACTCGATGCGCCGCGCGCTTTGGATTCCCAGAATCTTGCAAAGTTGTCCGGTCGCGCCCGTAGTCATATCGCGTTCGCGCTCCGACTTCTCCACCGACTTTACGAGATAGTCCGAAGCGTTTGATTTCGCGGTCTTGACGAGCCTTGCCCGCGTGCCTTTTTTCGGGAACGATATGACCGGCGGCTTTCCCGCAGTCGCCGCCAGAAACCCTGTGAGCGCGGAGACGTCGAACTCTTCCCCGAAACAGATTTCCTCGGGCAATTCGTTGTTGCCCGAATAGTACTGCGCCGCAAACGACGAGAAAAGTTCGCCCGCATCGCCCACCGCGTCGGTCACGGGGAAGTTTTTCACGCCCATCATCTTGTTGCCGCGCACCATGGCTACGCTCATCACGCCGTATTCGCCGCTGTCGGCATAGGCAAAAGCGTCCACGTCGGTGACGTTGCCTAAGTTTGCGACAGTACGTTCGCGCAGTTTTTTCAGCATATCCAGTTGATCGCGGTACGTTATCGCGCGCTCGAATTCCTCGCGCGCGACAGCCGCGTTCATGCGCTCTTCCAAAAGTTTCTCCGCGCCGTCGTCGTGGCCGTTCAGAAACTTTATCACGCGCATAACGACTTCGCGATATTCCTCTTTCGCGACGTAACCCATGCAGGGAGCCAGGCACAAGCCGATATGATAATTAAGGCACGCCCGATCCTTTTTGCGCATTTTTTTCGGGCAAGTGCGCATGCGGTACGCGCTGCGGATTACGCCCACTATGTCGGCTACCCTGACGCCGTTGAAAAACGGTCCGAAATACTTGGAACCGTCGCGACGAACCTTGCGCGTGACCTCGATCGCGGGATAATCCTCGCGCATGTCGATCTTGATATACGGACTGTGTTTGTCGTCCTTTAAGAGTATATTATAGTGCGGCTTATATTTTCTTATAAGGTTGGCTTCGAGCGCGAGCGCGTCCTTTTCGGTCAGCGTGATCATGTACTCGAAGTCGGCGATATTATCCACCATCGCCTGTACTTTCGCAGGCTTGGGCGAGTGGTTGAAGTACTGCCGCACGCGGTTTTTCAGCACCACGGCTTTTCCGACGTAAATTATATTGCCGGCTTTGTCGCGCATGATATAAACGCCGCTGTTTTCGGGTAAATTTTTGATTTTTTCTTCGAGAGTCATTCGTTTTCCTCCCGCGGCATCGAGAACCTGCAACCGCAGTAATTCTGCCGGTAAATATCCAGTTCGCGGCACATCCGGCACGAACGAAGATACCCGTTGCGCTTTTTGAAGTCCGACGGAATCCACAGGGTATTTTGCGCCGCCGAAATCTCTTCGCCGATCGCGTTGACTATCGCGGCGTTTTTGTGCGGACTGACGGTCAGCGTCGTACAAAACGCGTTCAGTCCCTCTCGCTTTGCACGCTCTGCGGTCTTATTCAGCCGCACGCGGAAGCAAACGGGACACCTTGCTCCGCCTTCGCGTTCGTTTTCCAGTCCCCCGATCGCGGCAAGAAACTCCCGTTCGTCATAAGGCTCGGCTATCAGTTCCAGCGAAAAATACAGCGCGAGTTTTTCCAGTTCGCCGAGGCGTTTGTCGTACTCGGACTCGGGATAAATATTAGGGTTGTAAAAGTACAGAACGGGTTTCACCGTCTTTATCACGCGCTCGGAAACGGCTGTCGCGCAAGGCGCGCAACAACAATGCAAAAGCACGCTCCCCGCCTCCGCGAGCGCGGTTTCGGTCAGCGCGTCGAAATTGACTTTTTGCGTAATCTTGCCCGTTTCAGTAACCATAACTAAATCTCTTGCGAGAAGTTGCCGGCGGTGATCGATACTTTGTTTTTTCTCACCGCTTCGGCGGTAAAATCGATAAGGGTTTTCGGGCAGTCCTTGCCGTTCACCATCTCGACTTTCACGTTTTCGTCTGCAACATTCCCGAAAAATTCTCCGTTCGCGTACTTGATCTTCATCGTCGTTTCGCCCGCGCCGATCGTCACCGCGACGTTCTTTTCGGTCACGTTGTTTTCCGTCGTTTCTCCCGACACGAACTTTATCGCGGTGTAAGTTATATTGCCGTTATCCGTGCCGCCCAGCGCGTTTTCGTACAGCGCGTTTATTATCGAAATCGGCAAAACGTAGGTCATCGCCTCGCCGTCCGCGCGTTTTCCCAGCACCATGCCGAGCAGTTTGCCGTCGGCGGTAAAGATCGGCGCGCCGCTGTTGCCGGGATTGCCCGCGGCGGTCACGCGTATCATGGGTTTATAGAAGTTTTCTTCGCTCTCTACCGTTTCGGGCAGCGAAACAACGCCCTCGAACGCCGAAATACCCAGTCCGTAGGCGTTACCGAGCGCGACCGCTCCCGTGCCTTTCTTTTGCAAACCTTCGGCAAAACCCGCGATTTTGCCTGCATCGAAACGCCCCTTTTTCACCTTGAAAATCGCAAGATCGAACTGCGCCGAATAACCGACGAGTTCCGCGGCGTCCGCGCCGCCGGTAAACGCCGTTTCGCCGTAGAACCGAAACTCGGTATGCGCCGCGTCGTAACCCGTGAGATGATAGCACGTCGCTATCGTGACGGTTTCGTCGTCCGCAGCGATGATCGTGCCGGTACCGCTCCCCGAAACGGTAGCCACTTCCGCCGCAAGCCGCTCGTTCGCCTCGACGATTCGGGCAAGCATCATGGTCTTACTGCCGCCGTTGTTCGGCACAGGCACGGGCGTAACCGCTCCTCCGCCGCAACCGCACAGCGCGAATACCGCCGCGGCAATCGCCGCGACCAGCCACGCGCGTATTTTGTTTTTCGGATTTTTTCTCATAAATTTCTCCGTCACGCCTCCGATAATTATATCCGAAGC
>CAKQVV010000153.1 GCA_934277845.1 uncultured Clostridia bacterium | reverse complement strand
GCGCCCGAAACCAACCCGACCAAGGAAGCCGACACCGACTTCGAATATGACTTTGTGGGCTGGAGAATACAGAACACCCACAATCTTTGGGACTTTGAAAACGACGAAATCACCGATAATCTCGTGCTCGAAGCGGTTTACAATCCCGTTGCGCTCTACACGATCACCGTCAACGTGACCGGCGAAAAGGTCGACCTGCCCGGAGTAGACGCACCGTTGTTCGTGCCCGCCGCCGATCAGCTTACCGGCGTTGTTGCCGGTGTTATCGACAGAGGCGACATCACCGTCAATGTCGATAACGGCGTCGCGTCGTTCCGCGCAAGAAGCGGCGAATACACCGTCCGCGTCGCAAAAGGCAGCTACACCACCGACGTTGTCGTTTCCGTAAACGAAGCCAACGCAACCGCTTACGCTTACCTTATCCCGCAGGACGTCAAGGTCGGCGGCAAAGCCGGCAATTTCGATTCGTTCAGCGGCAACTGGACGAAAGATGCCGTCGATGCGGTAACTCTTACATCTGTGTCTTACGTATTCGTAGACGCTACCAACGAAGAACTCGCAACCCGCTACTATTACGAAGCGGACGTTGATTTCCCCGGTTGCGGCAGCGTTGTCGGGTTTATGGCGGCGCACGTCACCGACAAGGCTCTCTCGGGCGGCGGAAACAAAATCGGTTTCTCGTTCTCCGGCGGCAATATTATTTACTGGTATAATTCCAGCGGTTGGGATCAGTCGGGCTGGAACTCAAAGTGGGGACCGTTTATAAACGTTCACGCACTCGGTAAAGCCGATCAAAAACATAAGTTTGCTATTCTCCGCGATAACAACGATTACTACATGTTCGTCAACGACAAACTTGCCGGCGTCTATACCTGTGCAGATTACGGCGCAAGTTCGTTCGGTTTCTTCGCGCAGACCGAAGCGACCAGTCATTTCAGCAACATCCGTTACACCAGAAGAGCGGAAACCATCGACGCGATTCTTGCCGAGTTCGCAGGCACCGATTCCGCAAACCTCGGCGGTGCGGTGACCTATTCCGACAATACCGCGATCGATACGTTTACCGCCGGCGTGTCGCTTACCGGCAGAGACAGCGGCAGAATCGGTCTCGGATCTACTCCGTCCTACATTATCAACGGCGGCAAGGCAGGCAGCGTTTACTACGCCGAAGCCGAGTTTACTCCGTCGCATGCAAACAACTGGGTCGGCATTATGATCAATACCAGCGACAAGGCTCCCAGTAGTTCCGGCGTCTGGTACGGCTACGGTTGCGCTTACGGTCAGATCTTCCGTCACTCGACGGCAGGCTGGGGAGAAGGAACACCGCTCGGCGCGTTCAATATCGGCTCCACCTTCAAACTCGGCGTCGCTCGTATCAACGATCGTTATTACGTATTCCTCGACGACAAACTCGTCATTACCGAACAGTACAGCGTAGTTTCCGGCAAGGATAAGACCAAGACGCTTGCGGCCGACAACGAATCCGGTTTCGGTATCTTTATCGGCAGCAACACCGACAAGGACGCTACGTTCAGAAACTTCAGGTGCACGACCGATATCGAAAAGATCGCCGAGATAGTGGGTAAATCGACCGTTTCGTTTGACAGCGCGGTAGTCGAAGTCAAGCAACTCGGCGATGCGGTCGGCGAGAACGGCAACGTGATCGGCGGCATTCCCGTCGAGTTCACCGTTACCCCCGCGGCAGGTCAGGCAATCGGCGACATCGTACTCACGTTCAACGGCGAAAGAGTTACTCCTTCCTTCGACGGCGGCAAATACGGTTTCACCCCGGTCGCCGGCGGCAACTATGAAATCGTCGTCACCTATGTAGAAGAAGGCACCGGCTCGATCGATCTCACCGTCAAGTCCGTCACCAAGACTATCGGCGACACCGAGTACGCGCTTTACGACAATATCGATCCCACGGCTGTCGAAGTTTCTGTTCTCAATATGTCCACCGGCACCGAGAGCACCGAGAACCTCGATTCGCTTAACAAGAACTACGAACTCGCTGCAGGCTATTACGTTGTGGAAGTCAGATACGCAAACAACGTCTACACCTACAACGTGACCGTCGAAAAAGACAAGGCAACTTCGCTCGTCGGTTTCGTTTCGTCCACTTATCTCGGCGGCACGATCACGATCAACAACTCCGCAGGCGAAGAAACCACCTACAAGAGTTATAACAACGTCGAAATCGACGCTGTTTCCGGCGGCGGATGGGCGCTCGTAAACGGCAGACGCGATACCGTCAGACTCACAAGTTACACCTACTTGTTCCAGCATCAGGCGGTGGGCACGAAGTACTACCTCGAAGGCACTTTCGACGCTAATCAGACCTACAGTTTTGCGGACCGCGTTGCCGGACTTCTGGTCGCTCACGGTCCCGACAATCTCGCCGACAGCAGCGACGTCAAACTCGTTGCGGGTATCCGCGAGAAGAACCTCGTCGTGGCTTCCATTCCGACCGGTTGGGATCCTGCCGACACGCGTATTCTCGCTCGTCTCGACGAAGTGTTCCCGGACGGTTACGATCCCGCCAGGGTTAAACTCGGCGTCATCCGCGACGGCAATAACTATTACTTCTTCATCAACGACGTGTACGTTTGCAGTTACTATTACGATCTTGTCGGCACCGTTTCCGGCATGGGGCTTTCCGCAAGCAACAGCCTCGACGTTACGGTTTCCAACTTCAACTACTCGATGAATGAGACGCTTATCGACGCGATGAAGGCGCTCGCGCCCGCTACCGAAGGAAAGGCAATCGACCTCTTCTTCATCGCAGGTCAGTCCAACGCTACAGGCTACTCGACGTTCAATTACGAAACCGCCAAGGAAGCCGACGAAAATCTCGTTTACGGTTTCTCGCACATCCTGTACGCAGGCGATCGCGACAGCGTCCTTAATCCCGACAAGTCCCGCTCGCTCGGCTGGCAGTACACCCGCATGGGACTGGGCGGCAACGCCGGCAGATTCGGCGCGGAAGCCGGCATGGCTCAGTCGCTCTCGACCTACTACAACCGGAGCAGCGGCAAGACTGCAGGCATCATCAAGTCCGCTCACGGCGGCACCAGCCTGCTCGACAGTATCGGCGGTCAGAACGAACCCGGCGGCAACTGGGTGTCGCCCTCCTACGAGGCAACGATCACCGCGGCTGAACCCGGCGGACGTACCGGCGGATGCTATCGCAGTTTTATCGAACAGGTCAAACTGAACGTTGCGCAGCTAAAAGCAATGGGCTACACCGAAATCAACTTCAAGGGCTTGTTCTGGATGCAGGGCGAAAGCGATCGCGGAAATCCGGCAGAATACCTCAAAGCGTTCAAGTTCCTCGTCAAGGACTTCCGTGACGACCTCGGCGTAATCGCAGGTACGGACCTTAGCAATATGCCCGTCATCGTCGGCGAAATCTCCAAGTACACCAGCGGCAGCGAGAGCGCAATGAACGACACGTTCATCGCTACCCAGCGTTCGTTCCCGAACGAAGTCAACAATTGCTATGTTGTCAATTCTTCGCCCTACGACGTGAGAAAACAGGACAACTGGCACTGGATTCAAGCCGATATGATCACGATCGGTAATCTCGTCGGCGATTGCATCAAGACGAACATCCTTAAATAAGGATAAACACAAGTAAACAAGGAATTTGTCGCTTCGGCGGTAAGTTCCGTGAAAAGCAGCCGTTCGGTTTAGCCGCGCGGCTGTTTTTATGTGTTGGCGGGGGGGAGAGAAAAAGTCGTGTGTGGATAGGGAAGAGAATAAGTCGTGTGTATTTTTTAGTTTTACTGTGCGAGCATATAAATCCAGGCTTCCCCCAAGGGGGAAGGCAAGAAAAA
>CAKQVV010000152.1 GCA_934277845.1 uncultured Clostridia bacterium | reverse complement strand
GCGCGGCTACGCGATTTATCTTTGTGCCCCCGACGACGGGCTGTATGCGTCGCTCGCCGCGTTTTTGACCGAGTCGGGTATTCCTTACGCGGACGGTTACGGCGACGGCGGAGTGCGGATAATAAAAGAAAACGTAACTTCCGGCGCGGCGTTTCACGACCTGAAACTCGTCGTGGTCGGTACCGGCAATCTGCGGCTTCAAACACGTAAAAAGACCGTCAAGCGCGGCAAAGCCAACGTGTTCAATCAGCCCAAGCCCGGCGATTACGTCGTTCACGAACTGCACGGCGTGGGCAGGTTCGACGGCGTTGTCAAACTCGACGTCGGGGGGATAAGACGCGACTACCTGCTCGTGACCTACGCCGGAAACGACAAACTCTACGTTCCGGTCGAGAATATGGATTCGCTGTCGCGATATACCGCCGACGGCGCGGAACCGAAACTGTCGAAGATCGGCGGCGCGGATTTTGCCCGCGTCAAAGAAAAGGTGAGAAAGTCCGTCCGCGAACTTGCCGTCAACCTTGCCGAACTTTACGGCGAACGCGCGGAAAAGAAAGGGTACAAGTATAGCAACGACGACACTCTCTTGCGCGAATTCGAAACGAGTTGCGGCTTTACCGAAACCGACGATCAACTGACGGCGGTAGAAGACGGTTTGAACGATCTCAAATCGGGCAAAATAATGGACAGACTGCTTTGCGGCGACGTCGGCTACGGCAAGACCGAAGTCGCGCTCAGGCTGGCGTTCAAGGTTATTTCCGAAGGCAAGCAGGTTGCGTTCATGTCGCCCACCACGATACTTGCGAAACAGCACTTTGAAACCGTAAAAAAAAGAATGGAACCGTTCGGCGTGATCGCCGTCAGGCTGACGCGTTTCGACACAAAAGCCGAACAAACCACCGCCGCGGAAAAACTGCGCGCGGGAAAAGCAGACATCGCCGTGGGTACTCACAGACTGTTGTCGAAAGATGTTGACTTTGCCGATCTCGGACTGCTGATACTCGACGAAGAACAGCGTTTCGGAGTGGCGGATAAAGAGAAAATAAAAGATCTCAAACGCGGAGTGAACGTGCTGACACTGTCGGCGACGCCTATCCCGCGCACGCTGCACATGTCGCTCACCGGCATGCGCGACATCAGCGTACTCGACGCACCGCCCATGGCTCGGCTGCCGGTGCAAACCTATGTTACGGAGTACGGCGAAACTCTGGTAATAGACGCGATCACCAGAGAAATCAACCGCGGCGGTCAGGTTTTCATCGTTTACAACCGCGTGGCGGATATCGACCGCTTCGCCGCGCGGATTCAGGTGCTGGTGCCGTCGGCAAAGGTAACCTACGCGCACGGACAAATGCGCGAGGACGCGCTGGAACGCACGGTAGAGGCGTTTGTGGCGGGCGAAACCGACGTGCTGGTTTCGTCCACGATAATAGAAAACGGCATCGACATCGCGCGGGCAAATACAATGATAGTGGTCGACTCCGATCGGCTGGGACTGGCACAACTGTATCAACTTCGCGGCAGAGTGGGCAGGAGCGACCGCCTTGCTTACGTTTTCTTCACGTTCGACGGCAGAAAAACGTTGTCCGACGACGCGTACAAGCGGCTGGAGGCGATCACGCAGTTTACCGAATTCGGCAGCGGGTTCAGGATCGCCATGCGCGACCTCGAAATCCGCGGCGCAGGCACGGTGCTGGGCGCGGAACAGCACGGACACATGGAAAAAGTCGGTTACGACCTCTATTGCCGCATGCTGCGCGAAGCCGTCGGCGAACTTCGCGGCGAAAAGCACCGCGAGAGAAAGGAAGTGCGCGCTGTGGTCGACTACGGCATCTTCGTGCCGGAGAGTTATATTAAAGATAAGGACTGGCGGCTGCGCGTGTACTCCCGCATCGCCGCCGTGGACACGATGAAAGAACGCGATTCCGTTTTGTCCGATCTTGCCGACGTTTACGGTCCGGTCCCGGACAGCGTGAAAAACCTGGTGGACGTCGCGCTCATCAAGAATCTCGCGGGCTATGCCGGCGCGGACAGAATCACGTTAAAGCGCGGCGAAAGTTCGGTCGGATTCAATAAAATCGTCGACATCGATGCGAGAGTAAACGCCTCGGCGATGCAATACGGCGGCATGCTGAATGCGGCTTCGGCGGCGATTTCTTTCCCGTCGGCGGCAAAAATGCTGAAATTTTTGCTCGATTGCGACAAAATCGACCGCTCAAACGATTGATTTTTTTGCTCAACGATAGTATAATAGACGTTAGTTATGCGTATAATGCGCGACTACTGCGCGCTCACGGCGCGAAGATGAGGATAAAAATGCGTAAAAAAATAGTCAGTTTATTTCTAGTAATCGTTATGTGTCTGGGGCTGTTTACCGGCTGCTCGCTTTTCAAGTACGACAACGAACGCGACTACAAGCAGGTAGTGGCGACCGTCAGTTCCGTCACCATTACGGACGATTCCAGCGAGAAGAACAGGAATAACCCGTTCGTCACCGAAGAGAAGAAGATCTACAAGTACGAACTCGTCAGCATGCTCAACAGCAACGGGCAGACGCTTATCTCGTCCTATAAAATGACACTCGAACAGGCTGTCGACTATCTCGTCGAGCAGCTTGTCACCCGCGAACTCGTTCTCAACGAAGCGGACGCGCAGATTCATTTCGGCAATATCACCTGGGGACAGAACGAAGACAACCAGGTGCTCGAAGGTATTTATACCACGATCGACAGTCAACTCGCTTCTATAAGAAACGAAATTCTTTCCGAACACGGCGAAGAAACGACTTCTTCTTCCTCGTCGTCATCGAGCAGCGACAGTAAGAGCACGACTTATCCCACCAAAGAAGTCACCGAGCCCGGAAACTATGACGCTTTTACCCACGACGAACTCGTTGCGGAAGTAGTGGAGAGAACCAAGGGCGACCTTACCGGCGACGCGCTGGAAGCACTCCGCGCGGCAACCGACGAAAAGTCCGACTACAAACTCCGCGCCACGCTCGAAAATCTCGATCTTCAGTCGGTAGACAAGTGGGTGCCCGATACCGTCCGTTATCCCGGACTTTACGGCACGGACGACGTGAAGTCGCTCGAACTCGAAGCGATGCGCCGTTTCCTCACGCTTCTTAAAGATACCGTCAAGAGCGATTACCGAGTGACCGAAGCCGACAAAAAGGTTTATCTTGCCGAACTCGACGCTCTCAACAAGATCGCGGACGAAAAAGGTCTTTCCTACGTTTATCCCGAACTCGGCGACACGAAGATCATGAACTTCCTCGCCGGCGACAACTACCGCGACAACGTCAAACTCACGCTCCTTCAGAAACACATCACCGACAGCGTAGACGTATCCGACGAAGAAGTACTCGAGGCGTACAACGACACTCTTGCCGAGCAAAAGAGCAAGTACGCAAACATCGACGATTTCTACACCGACGTGAAGGGCGGCTCGGTCGATCCCATGGTTTACTATCCGAACGGCGATTACTACTTCGTCAAACACATTCTCGTTCCGTTCTCCGACGCGCAGAAAGCACGCCTTACCGCATATAAGAACGGCGAGGGCAGCACCTACGGCGCGGAGGCGATTGCCGATTACAAAAAGACGCTCGGCAAAGAAGTCACGGGGTACGAACACCGCGGCGGCGAAAACTACGGCAAGCCGATCTCCATCGACGCGATTTACGCCGATATCGTTCGCGAAATGGCGAAAGCCGGCGGCAATCTCAAAGCGGCAGACCGCACGTTCGACGACCTTATCTACAAATATAATACCGACACCGGCATCTTCGGCAAAGAACTCGGTTATGCCGTCAAGGGATCGTTAGGCGAGAAAGAAGAATACGACTCGACGTATATGGAAG
>CAKQVV010000151.1 GCA_934277845.1 uncultured Clostridia bacterium | reverse complement strand
ATTCGGACTTCGTGGTGTCTATGGGCGGCAACGCCGTTTCTGTGCGCTCCTACCAACGAAGTTTTGAATTACTGCTTAAAAGACAAAATATTGTTCACCGCGGTTTTCATTCCTTGCGTCATACGTTTGCAACCCGTGCCTTGGAGTGCGGAATGGACGTAAAAACGCTGTCCGAAATACTCGGCCACAAGAACCCGACGGTCACTCTGAATCGCTATGCTCATTCGCTTTTAGAACATAAAGCCGCTATGATGAACCGCCTCGGGAAACTGTTCGTCTTGTCCGAAAAATAAAAAAACGACGGGAAAGAGTCCTGCCGGTTTTGTTCATCGATTACTCTATTCGATGAACAATTTTCCTGTATATTATAGCATCGGAATTGATAAATGTCAAGTTTTTTTCGGAAAATTCTGGGAGTATACGATTTTGGATATATTTTTTCTTGTGTTTCGCGCGCATTTATCGATCATTTGTTCATCGAATAGAGTATTCGGCGAACCCTTCAGTCTTATAAAGGCTGACGAGACGGGTTTTGAAACATCGTATTATCCTGTTGATTGCGGATGCAGAGAGAGGCTCTGCCTGCCGATCAAATATATTTTGTGGAGGAAGTAAAATGAAAAAGTTTTGGAAAGGTTTGATCACGTTCGGACTCATTGCAGCGATGTGCGTTCCGTTTGCCGCGTGCGATAAGGGAAACACCGAAAAGACCGGACAGGAAAAGGTGTACGAGGCATACGTTGCCTATGCCGAGGCTGCCGGCGAAAAAGTCCTGTCCTATGAGGATTGGCTCGAAACCGTAAGAGGACCTCAGGGCGACAAAGGCGACAAAGGCGCTCAGGGTTTGAAAGGCGATAAGGGTGATACCGGCGCAACCGGCGCTCAGGGCGAGAAAGGCGACAAGGGCGATAAAGGCGATCCCGGAGCCGCCGGCGCAAAAGGCGACAAGGGCGATAAGGGTGATACCGGCGCAACCGGTGCACAGGGCGAGAAAGGCGACAAGGGTGACAAAGGCGATACCGGCGCAACCGGTGCACAGGGTGAAAAAGGCGACAAGGGCGATAAAGGCGATCCCGGCGCAACCGGTGCAACCGGCGCACAGGGTGAAAAAGGCGACAAAGGCGATAAAGGCGATACCGGCGCAACCGGTGCAACCGGCGCACAGGGTGAAAAAGGCGACAAAGGCGATAAAGGCGATACCGGCGCAACCGGCGCAACCGGTGCACAGGGTGAAAAAGGCGACAAAGGCGACAAGGGTGAAACCGGCGCTACTGGTCGTATCGGGTTTATCGTAAGAACGGTCGAAGAACTCAACGCGGCATTGTCGGTCGACAACGCCTACGTCTTGTTGCTGAACGACATTACCGACTATACGTCGAACGGCGGACAGTTGGTAACCGTCAAAGGAACAAAGAACGTAGTCCTCGATCTGGGCGGACACACCCTCGAGGGCAAATGGGTAATCAACGTCCTTAACGGCGCGGACGCGATTGTAAAGAACGGCAAAATAGTGTCCAACAACGAAGCGGTATTTGTCGGCGACGGCTCGTCGCTTGTGGCGGACGGACTGACCGTAAATGCGACAGAAGCATGTTTTGTCGTTGTCAGATCTTCCGAACTGACCGTCAACGGCGGCACCTACACTTCGGCCGACAACGGCGTAATCATGACCAACGGCACCGTTAAGCCCGACAACGATTGCGGACACAACACCATCGTCGTCAACGGCGGCACGTTCAACGGCGGCATAAAGAGCGAAGGATTTATCGCATGCGGCATTTACGTTGCCAACAGCGACGCAGTAACCGTCAACGGCGGCACGTTCAATATCGAAAACGGCGTAGGCATTATGGCTCGTTCGGGCAATACCGTCGTCGGCGAGGGCGTAGTGTTCAATATGACTTCCACCGAAGGCGGTATCGCCGCAGGCTGGGTGGGCGATAAAAAAGTTTACGTTCCCGCCGGCAAAGAAATAGTGCTCGATACCATTTCGGAATATCCCGGCGGAGCGCCTTCGGTAACGGCAGAGTTCCACACGGTGTTCACGCTTGAAAAAACCTCGGCGGATTCGGAAGACGCGTTAAGAGCCGCGATTGAAAACGGTACTTACGTCGTGCTGAGCCGGGACATCGATCTCGCCCAGCGTATCGACGTCACGAAGAATCTTACGATAGATCTCGGCGGGCATAAAGTTACCATGTCCGCAGGCAACACGACGGGGCAAGCCTTTAACGTTATCGGCGCGAACGTTGTTATCGAAAACGGCTCTATCGACGGTACCGCGCTCACCCAGACCGCGGGCAGCGGTGCCAAAGGCGAATGTGATCCCGTCATCGCGAGAAACGGCGCGGTCGTTACGCTGAAAAACCTTAACGTTACGATCGACAGCATAACCGGCGCGTGCGCATACGCATTTACGGGCAGCAGAATAAACGTCGTAAGCGGCACTTACGTCAACAACACCACGGAAGATTATCCGTATGCTCCTTCGGTAAAGGCTCTTACGTTAAACCAGGCCAACGAAAGCAATCGACTCGTGTTCGTGACCGGCGGCACGTTCAAGGGCAACAGCCCCGCAAACGGCGACGATTCCGGAAAGGTTGCCACGTTCGTTGCGGACGGATACAAAACGGTTGAAAACGCCGACGGCAGCGTCAAGGTCGTAAAAGCATAGTTCTACACGCAGAAAAAGCAGTTTAACGCTTCCTCCCGCTCAAAAGGCGGGAGGTTTTTTCTTTAACGGTTGAGATGCGCTCCGCCGGGCGGACCTTTTTATATAAACCCGCAAGCGGAAAAACGGATAAAAATGAAAAAATCGAGATAAAATCCCGAAAACTTGCGATTTAATGCGAGGAGTCGCGCGTTTGCTTGAAATGAACGACATTTTATGCTATAATCTGCGGGAAGGAAACGACGGAAAACCGCCGTTTCCGGGAAAAAAGCACGGGACGCGGCGAATGAAAAGATTGAGTTTTACCGGATTTATGCGCATTATCGTTTCGATAACGCTTTTATTGACGGCGGCTTTTGCGGTCGGCGGAAGTTTTTCCGCGGGTTTTTGCGTTCCGGATTGCGGGGAATACGTTTCCGCCGCGAAAACGGTAAAAGGCAAATATGCATCGCAAGAATTATCCGACGGCGCGATCGACGGAAGTTTTTACGATTCCGCCGAGAAGATTTCGGGTTTGCCGAAATTCGATCCTCGCGACGAACTGACGCCCGTAAAGGATCAGGGTTCGACGAATCTTTGCTGGGCGTATTCCGCGATAAACGCTTCCGAGGCATCCATATTGAAGAGCGGAATCGGGACGAAAGATACGCTGAGATTAAATCCGTCGGCGCTTGCATACAGAAAATACGTCCGTGGCGCCGATCCGCTGGGAAACAACGCCGGGTACTACGGCGCGGGCGCGGGCGAATGGAATTCACGCGCCGGACAGATAGCGCATACGCCCGCCGTTTTAAGCATGTGGCAAGGTCCGGTTTCGGGGGATCGCCCCGCCGCGGACGTTTGGGAAAATTCGCTTTACCGGCTGGAAAGCGCGAATCTCATATCTTCCGGGCTGACGGATGACGCGCGGATTGCGGAAATAAAAAGCGCAATCGCCGAGTACGGCGCGGTAACCGCTTCGTGCTATTACGACGGAGGGACCAAACAGTACTATAACGATAAAGAAGTTTCAAACGGGACGCCGCACGCAATCACTCTCGTGGGCTGGGACGACGACATCGACAAGGACCTGTTCAAGCCCGGACGGGCAACGAGAAACGGCGGCTGGCTGGTAAAAAACAGTTACAACGACAACGGTTATTTCTGGTTGACGTACGAAAGCAAAATAGCGTCGTCGACCGCCTGGACTTTTACCTACGCGCCCAA
>CAKQVV010000150.1 GCA_934277845.1 uncultured Clostridia bacterium | reverse complement strand
TTTCAAGCGGTGATTTGAAATTGTTTATTTTGATTTCTTTTTGTTCGCTTTTCATATAAGTGCCCTCCATGTTTATAGTATATCGTTCGGACGGAAAAAAGTCAATACTTTTATTTAAAATTTGTTATGATTGCCGGTGACGTTGTAGACGTTTACGTTGTGGTGGCGGTTGTCTGATGCCGGTGCGGTGTAAGTCTTATTCCCGAAGTCGTCCTCAAGTCCGAGCAGGTAGTCGGCGGAAACATTGAAATACAATGCCGTAACTTTTATAATGCTCTCAGTCGGTTCACATTCGCAACGTTCCCAGCGAGTAATCATAGACTGATTGCAAGATAGGGCATTCGCTAATTCTTTTTGAGTTATTCCTTGCTCTAATCGCAATTCTTTTAGTCTTTTTCCAAACATACAAATATATTTTAGCAAAATATGCGTAAACTCATTGACAAAATGAGTATTTGCATATATAATTGTACTCGAAAATATGAGTATTTGCATATTATATCGGCATAAACGCGCAAAAGCGCGAAGCAAATAAAACAAAATTGCCAAAACGGAGGTAAAGAACAATGGCAAAAAGAGGAAAAGGAAGCAACGTCGGAAACAAGAAGGGCGGCAAGCGCAACAACAACACGAAGGAACTGAAAAGTCTTGCGTACAATCTCGGTCGGATAAACAAAGGTTTGTCGAACCCGAACAGTCAGATTTACGAAAGTTATAACAAGGGCAAGGAAAACGCCGGCAAAGCCAAGAAGCCGCGTAAACCGTTGTTCTAAAGCGGAGGTAGAACGAAAATGGAGAATAAAAGGCAACCGGACAAGTTTTTGGAAACGAAGAAGATCCTTGCGCTGCTTAACGCGCTTGCAGATCTGATACGTTTTAATCACGAGCAAGGTTATGAAAAAGTCGCGGAGTGGTACAAGGACGTGTTTGACGAGATCTTACCTGTCGCGGAAATTCTCGCGGGGTGCAACCTCAAATACAAAGGGGTAAACTCATGAGCGGGGATAAGAAGTATCAACGCCCGAAAACGCATAGTTATGCCGGGTGGCGACTTACGATCGTTGACGTTCTGTCGAAACTTCGTGCATCCGGAATTTACGATTATATCGAAGAAGTAATCGAGAACGAGGACGAGAACGCAGCCGTGTTTATAATCAGGCACAATCGCTTCTTTTCCGAGCACGTTACGATCAACCGCCTATCAGTGGAACATTATCACATAAATCACGGTTCGGACCACTTCAGGGCGCGCACGGCAAAAGACGCGGCAAGGATAATTCGTGACATAATCATTCACGAGTTACCGCCGGAAGAGGACGATGATTATGATAATATGCGCTATATGCGGAAAACCGGCAACAATCGAAGGTAAAAGTTATTTCGGGCATAACAGTTATTTTTGCGACGATTGCCGGAAGTTCGTCAAGTCCGAAACGATCAGATCGCTTGCATACGTTTACAGAAAGTTTCCGGAACAATTCGAGCGGCTGTTAGAACAATATAAACCGTATCCTGAACTTTACGAAAGATTAAAATCAGAACACATTGAAATACAAAACAAGGCTTAACCCGGAAAAACCGGAAGCAAATAAAATTATTTAACGCCGAAAAACGGCAAAAGGAGCAAAACTATGGAACAGGTAAAAGCGCAGTTGATGTTTGTGAGTGGATTCCACGGCACGTCGAAGAAGGGTAACGAGTTCAATATGAGTTCGTTCTATCAGATTGTGAAGGACGAAACCGCCGGGGTAGTGAGCGGCAAGAGTATGTCGTTCTTTACGGACGAGCCACTCGATAAAGCATGGAGCATGTGTCAGTTCGGCGATATCGTCGAGTGTACGCTTCAGCCGTCGGATATCTTGACCGAACCGCCCGTCCTTGTCAGCATAGACAAGGTAGTGGTAAAGTCGCCGTATCTGAGCATTAAGTAAGTCCATTTTCGTTCGCCCGACGTATAAGTCGGTTATGGTCCGGTTTACGGCGGTACCCGGGATAACAAAAACCGCCTACCATTAAATAACGTTTTCGGAGGTAAGTTTTGAGCCGCAAAAAGCGTTTTACTCAACCGCGAAACGAGTTCCGCGATTACAAGAAGTCCGGACACCCGGCTTATATATACCAACGCGTGGGGAAAGAGTTCCGGTTCGTCGGTATAACGCATTCGGCGATTACGAGCGGAATGAAGAATATTCCATTAGATCATAACCCTAATCCGGCGGATAGTCGAAAATCATATTTTCGCCCGGAAGCCCGGAAAGATAAAACGACCTCGTTCGGAGATATCAAACGAGGTTGGAAACTAAGTCCTTCGGATAAAGAAAAAGTTCCACGGCGAGTAAATAAAAAGCCCAAAAGGAACCCGCCGAGAAAGCCTAAAAACAAGAAATAAAAAAGGAAGCGCGCACATCGAAACTTAATTCGCATATCTGCAACGGGTATCAAACCTTTCGGGACTCCCTAAACGCTTCCATATGCACATTATACGCTATTAAGAAAATGTTTGTCAAGCATTTGAGGTAAAAATATGACATTCGCAATAAAAGAACCTGACATTCGTGAAATCATCGGACTGCTCGAAGTTCTCGACGATCTGACGGAAGAACTACGGATCAGGCAGCAGGAGATCTACTCGTATGAAGAAAAGGAGAACACGTTGCGTATTCAACTCGCTCAGGCGCAGGCGTCGGGGCAAATAATCAAGATAATACGCAAGTACGTTCGCACGTTGGGGACTGTGATCCCGGAACCCGCGAGCGAGAACAACGGAGAAAACGATCATGACAAGAAGTAAACTTAAAATCGCAATATCAGGGCTTATAGCGTCGGCAATCATGCTTGCGCTTTTCCTCGTTCCAGGCATAAAGTCCCCGGCAAGCGCGGAAACATGGGAACCGTTTCCCTCTGGTAGTGGTAGCGGCACGTTTACACGCCCGGATACTGTTACGGCAGACTTCGACAAAGTAACGTTCCACGGCGAAGAACCGGCTGTCAGTGCGTTAAAGATAACTCTCGGCAACGTCGTTATCAACGGTAATACGTATAATATCGTTCAGAACAGCAGTAACGCTTGTATTGACTTTAAGTTCGAGTATTATATCGGCGATCAAGTTCACACTACTACGCTTAATTACGAGGACGGCGGTGCCGATGACGGTTATTACTTTCAGTGCTCGCACCCGAACGCGAATACTACCGTACTTGCTCTCAATGTTGCGCCAAGCGCGTCCAGTTCGCATTTTAATCTTTTGTTGGGTTCAAATACAGGTTTAGAGTGCGTTTTTGACGACGTAACAGATATTACCAAAGACTGGTATCTGACGATCTCTGCCGTATATTCCGGACAAGGCGATCATTACAAACTTACATTCTCGCGCATAACGTTCAACCCGACTACCCAGATCGCCTCGTTCGAGTTGTCAGATATAGATAAAGCGTATCAGGCAGGATATCAGGCAGGGCTTGCCGCAGGCGGTTCCGGTTCCGGGCATACCGACGAAGAACTTGAAGCCGCACGCCGGGAAGGATATAATTCAGGCTATGGATCCGGAAAAGCAGACGGCTTTGAGGAAGGACTCGGATCCGGAAAGAAAATCGGGTATGCCGACGGGTTCAATGACGGCAATAAACCCGGCTCGGAAATCTTCATCGAGAACGACATGAAAACGAAGTTCGCCCGCCCGGATAACTTATCCGCAAGTTGCGTACTTCATACGTTCGGGGACGGCGAGAAACACGCTATGCGCATTAACTTCGGCAATATAACGTTAAACGACAAAGTCTGGAGCCCGTATCTTTCCGGTACGTTCTCGGCGTTGTCGCTTAAAATTAAAAACCCGGCAAGCAACAGTTCTCCCGTTACGTTTTATTGTTTCGATCTCAGTCCCGGACCGGGCTTAGGC
>CAKQVV010000149.1 GCA_934277845.1 uncultured Clostridia bacterium | reverse complement strand
CGGACGTTGTCTGGAAAAACGTGCCGAAAAACACCTCGCTTAAACTCCTGCCCTTCACAGATTACACGGCGGGCAATACGCGCTGGTACCGCGTCACCGCCGAGCGCGACGGCGAAACAGTGGCCGGCTATATCCCCGTCGGCGCGGTTTCCGTCCGCGGGTTCGTTCCCGACAGCGTGCGGCCGCAGTACAACGCCGTCATCAAGTCCTACAACGGCTCGATCGGCGCGAAAACATATTCGCGCAACAGCGACGGCAGTTACGTCGAGATCGAAAAGTCGTTCCTGCTGACCGGCACCAAAGTCGAAGTCGTAGGCGCATTCGACACTTCGGAAAAATACACAGAAATCAAGTATTTCGACGACAGGCTGGGAACTTGCTCGTGCTATGTCGAAACAGTATATATCGACTATAACAACATTTCGGTCGTACAGATCGTGGCTATCGCAATTGCAGTAGCGACCGCTGTTTTGCTTGCAATACTTCTTCTGCGGCTGTATATGAAAAAACGAAAGATCTGAGTTAAAATTCCGGTATAAAAGAAAGCAACCTTTCACGGGTTGCTTTCTTTTGTTTGTATTCGGTTCTGTTGCAGGGGATCCTCACGCGCTGCGCGCTCAGGATGACAAAATAAGCCCGGTTGCTTTTTTGTTTGTATGCTATTCTGTTAATTAGGATAATTACTTATTCCATGTCGGGGATTCCACGCGCGGCGTACCGCCGCGCTCTGAATGACGAGGTAAAAGTAAGGCTGCACATTCTGTTTTAAATTATAGCAATGGCAAATTTAAATTATAACTATTGCAAAAGAATATATTTCTTTACTCCGGATCGACGGTGGACGCTGTTTCGGCAATATCGCGTTCGACGGTGATTTTCCCGACCGAAAGTTCGTAAGCCACGCGTTCCTCCATCGTGTCGTCCGGTAGTTTTTTGTTGTACTTGCGCGACTGGATCCGTCCGCCGATAACTACGTTCAAGCCGACTTCGGCGTCGCGGACGAAACGCGCGTTTCTTCCCCAGGCAATGCACGGGATATAGTCCGACTTGTTATAGCCGCGGTTGACGGCGAGAAGCACGTCGCAGATTTCGCGATTGAACGGCGTGGTGCGATATATCGGCGGCTTGCAGATATAACCGTTGAGTTCGACCACGTTCGGATTTTGCTCGTCGGGATCATACGGCAAAAAGTCGCGCACGAACACCGTGAGCATGAGTTTACTGTGCTCGTTTTCCAGTTTGTTATAACTGCGGAACTGTCCCGAAAGCGCGACAAACGCGCCTTCACGAAGGTCCGCCCCGTTCATGATGCGTTCGGACACGGTGACGGGCAATACGTCTGTCTGCCCGCTGAGACGTTTTACTTCGAGATAAAACTCGTAGAAGCCCTCGCCGAACAGTTCATGAGAATATTGCGGCTCGCGAACAACGCATCCCGACAAAAATACCCTGTTGTTCTTCAAATAGTTCTCGTTCATCTTTCTATCCTTCTATACGTATTTGTTTTCCCGTGTGGTCGATCGAATAATTATCGCGATAGATAAGTTCGCCGATCGTCACGAAAGAATAACCTTTGTTTTTCAAGCCTTCTATTATCAGCGGCAACGCTTCGACGGTGTGTTCGCCGTCATTGTGCATCAGTACTATACTGCCGTTTTTCGCTTTTTTGAGTACTCTTGCCGCCATTTCGCCCGCTTTCAGTCCTTTCCAGTCGAGCGTATCCACGTCCCACTGAATCGTATATAAACCTTTCTCCGCCGCGGTTTCGATAAGAGCGTCGTTATAGTCGCCGAACGGAGCGCGGAAAAGGTCGGGCTTTTTGCCCGTAATTTCCTCGATGATTTTTACGGACGCGTCTAGTTCGAGTTCCATTTGGCTTTTGCTCAGTTTCGGCATGTGCGGGTGTGTGTTCGAGTGCGTGCCGATTTCCATTCTGCCGCTGTCGGAAAGTTTTTTCAGCGTGTCGGAATACTTTTCCGCCCAGAACCCGACCGCGAAGAAGTTTGCTTTTATGTCGTAACGTTCCAGCGTTTCGAGAATAGACATGGTTTTGTCCGCTCCCCAACTCGCGTCGAACGACAGCGCGATTTTTTTGTCGGGCGTATCCACACAGTAAATAGGCAGTTTTCGCGTGGTCTTGTCCGCCGCCACCTCATAGGCTCCGGTTGCTCCGACCGCAAACAGCGAGCCGATCAAAAGCGCGAACGCCAGTACTCCGCAAAGAATACGTTTCTTCCTTATGAGCAAAAATTTCATCGAACTACACTCCGATTTTATCAGATTCGTACCGAAAAAGAAAGGCTTAATTTGTTGCAATATCGCAAACGTTGTCGAAAACGCCGCGTTTTGTCGTTTCTGCACCTCTTTTCGTACAGTTTTATCGTATTCGTCGAAACAACGGAATAGAACGAAAAAACCGAGCGGAAAAATCCGTTCGGTTTGTGTTTTATGCTGCTTTGTTGTTATTCGGCGGGTTTTTCTCCCGGCTTGTACGGCGGAATCAGCGGACGATCGTCGGGGAACGGCAAAATACACTTGCGCGGGCAAACTTCCACGCAGTTGCCGCATTTTATACATTTGTCGTAATCGATAACGGCGAGATTGTTGCCGAGTCTTATCGCTTCGGCAGGACAGTTACGCTCGCATTTTCCGCAACCTATACAGCCTTTTTCGCACGCGCCGATTACTTCTTTGCCGCGGCAAAGACTGGAACAGGCGACATACACCGCCGCGTCGGCGGGGATCCTGCCGATAATGCGTTTCGGACACGTGGACACGCACGCGCCGCACGAAGTACACAAGCCGTAGTCGACCTTTGCGACCGCGCGGTCTTTACTGACGGAAATCGCGTTGTAGCGGCAGGCGTCGGTGCAACTTCCCAGTCCCATACAGCCGAATTCGCAAGCCTTGCTGCCGCCCGCCAGAATTTCGGCGGACACGCAATCGCCGTAACCCTGATATTCGTATTTGTTTTTGCAGAAGTTTCCGCCGTTACAATGCACGACCGCAACCGTCTTTTTGGAATTTTCCACCGTGAGATTGAGTATTTTCGCGATGTTTTCTTTACCTTGCTTGGATGTCGCGTTACATTTCGAGAGTTTTGCTTCGCCTTTTACGAGCGCTTCGGCAAAAGCGTCGCACCCGGCATAACCGCAGCCGCCGCAGTTTGCTCCCGACAGGTGACGGCGAACGTCGTCGATGCGCGCGTCATGCTCCACCGCCATTTTCGTACCGAGAAACGATAAAAAGAACGCAAGAGCCGCGGCAACGACGGACACTATGATCGCGGGAAGCACGAATTTTGCGAACACTCCCGCAGAAATTACAGTAATAAAACCGATCATTTTCCGCCTCCTTAAAACGACAAGCCGCCCAGTCCCGCAAACGCCATTGCCATGATGCCGGCGGTGATAAGCGCGATGGGCAAGCCTTTGAAGTACTTCGGCACCGGTGCGGCGTCGACGCGTTCGCGGATACCCGCCATAAGGACGAGGGCGAGCGTGAATCCTAGTCCGACGCTGATCGAATGCACGAGCGTGGTCACGAGATCGTAACCGCCGCTGATGACGTTGTTCGCGGTTCCTAAGACCGCGCAGTTGGTGGTGATGAGCGCGAGATACACGCCGAGAGCCTGATACAACGACGGGGAAAGTTTTTTGAGTACTATGTCGAGGATCTGGACGAGCACCGCGATAATGAGAATAAACACTACCGTTTGCAGATACTCGTAGCCGAGCGGTTCGAGGACGTAATAGTAAAGAAGGTAGCAAACGAGCGACGATATGACAAGCACGAACGTGACCGCGACGCCCATACCGACGCCCGAATCGAGTTTTTTGCTGACGCCAAGGAACGGACAAATGCCTATCGACTGGACTAAAACTATGTTATTCGTGATGACTCCGGCAAGAACTACCG
>CAKQVV010000148.1 GCA_934277845.1 uncultured Clostridia bacterium | reverse complement strand
GCTGCCCACAAGCACGTCGTTTCCGTTCTCGTCCTTGACCTGTGCGGTCGCGTAAGAGATATTCACGGCGGTATTGACGTCCATAACGCCCACTACGTCGCCCTTTACGGTCTTTGCGGTAAGCGTTGCGTTTTCGTTCTTAAATCCCGTAACGTTGCAGAAACGGCTTTCGGCTTGATCGTATCTTACGAGTTTGCCGATTGCGCCGCCTACCGCGCCGTTTTCGGAAATAACGCTGCCCTTCATCGTGCAGTTCTCGATAACGACGTTACCGGTCGCCGAGCCTAAAATACCGCCCGCATAAGCCTTGGTCGCGGTAACGACTGCGTTGACCGTGCAACCGCTTATCGTGGTCGCGGTGCCGTCGCCGTAAGGAACGGTGCCTATAATCGCGCCCGCGAAACTGCTGGTACCGGTATAAGTAATCGTACCGGAAACGATAAGGTTTTTCACGGTCGCCGCCGAAGCGTAACCCACTACGCCCACGCCGTTGCCGGACGAATTGAGGTTGACGTAAATCTCGCATCCGTCACCGTCGAGCGTACCCGAAAATCTTGCGGCATTTGCGTTTCCGATAACCGAAGTAATCGGATCTTCCGCGCTGCCGATGTCGGCAGTGAGTTTCGCGTATTTCCCGGACATATTATTGCCGCCGTTTACCGCCGCCGCGAACTCCTTATAGTCGGCTATATTTGCAATTTCGTACGGCTTTTCCGCCGTACCGTAAGTTTCGTCGTCTTTCTCGGCGGCTATTTTACCGTCGCCCGCTTTCCACTCTTCGTAGTCCGCGATTTCGTTCTCGCAAGCGCCGTCCGTAAAGTGCTTTTCGCACACGGAACAAGCGTAATGCGCCTTAACGCCCGCGGTCGCGTAACTTGCCGCAACCTCCGCAACCGCTTCGGGAGTATGCGGAAGCGCGGGAACTTCGTCGCGCTTTTCGGTCTGACCGCAAACCGCGCAGGTATAGAGATCATAGCCGTTGCCCGCGCAAGTCGCGTCGACGTGAGAAGTCTTTTCGAAACTATGTTCTTTGCACGTTTTTACGAGTTTCGTAGCGTTGCCCGGGTTTTTGCCAACAGGAGTTTCTACGCCGCCTACATCGTAACCCGCCGCTATATACTCTATCGTAAGATCGGTGAACTTTTGCCCGCCGATCGTGCCGACGATGCCGCCGACCTGATTTTCTCCGACTATCTCGCCCGTGTTTTTGACGTAGCGGAGCGCGTGCGCAGCGGTTTTCGTGCCGGAATGAATAAGTCCGACTACGCCGCCCACGCCCGTAGCACCGATTATTTTGCCGCCGTTGGTAAAGTCGGTGATCGTCAGCGACGGAACGTATTCGCCGCTGTTGATGATATACCCCACCGCGCCGCCGACGTAGTTCGCCGTCGCAGCGACTTCGCCGTTATTCGCGCAGTTTATTATCGTAACGTTGCAACCGTCGCTTCTTCCGAGCAAGCCGCCGGCGTTGTTCGCCGCCGTAATCTTGCCTTCGTTAGTAAAGTTGCCGAGGTTGATCGCGGGAACGTTCGCGTTTTGTCTGAGAATGTAGCCCACCGCGCCGCCGACGTAATTCGCGTCCGCGTTCACCGCGCCGCCGTTCGAGCCGCCGACGATAGAAATATTGCCGGTGCTTCTGCCGATCATGCCGCCGGCGTTGCCGCCGCCGTTTGCCGTAATAATCGCTTCGTTTACGCAGTTTGAAAGCGTAGTGACCTTTCCGCCGGCGTAGAGAACCGCGCCGACAAATCCGCCCGCTCCCGAGCCGCTTGCCGTATACTTGACTTCTCCGTCCACGGTAAGGTCGGTAATCGTCGCGCCCGCGGCGTAACCGATAAAGCCCACTCCCGCGTTCGCACCGAGATCGATATAAATCGTTTTACCGTTGCCGTCGATCTTGCCCGCGAACGCCGTCGCGGCGGTCTTGCCCGCATACAGACGAAGCGGACTGTTCTCCGCGCCGAGATCCGCGGTTATTTTATAATAAGCCGATCTTGCCGCTTCGTTGAAATAATTTTCGTAGACGAAAGTCTTGTAATCGTTCTCGTTTGCGATAATATACGGTTTTTCGCTCGTGCCCGCGCCGTCGAGAGTCGGGAGCGCGTAAACCTGTTTTTCGTTATAAATATCCGCGTACGCGAGCGCGAAACTCTTGCCGAACTCGTTGCCCAGTCTTATCATGGACAGCGCGTCGAGGTGCGCGTAGTCGGTGTTGTCACGGTCGTAAGTCAGCCAGTCCTCGTGCGCGACTTCGACGAAATACGCTTTACTGCTGATCGCGGCGTAACGTTCTTTCGCGGCGTTCACCACGTCGTAGTTCGTCCAGCGCTGAGTGATGCCGCCGTCGATAGTGGTAAGTCCGGTTTCGGTCAGATAGCCCTTTTCTTCGAACGCCGCCGTCACGTCGCCGATAAAGTTATTCCACAGCACGGGATAATCGAACGCGTAAGACTGCGCGTCGTTCTCGCCCTGCATCCAGATAAACGACAGAATACGCGCGTCCACTCCGTCCGCTTTCAGCATCGCCATGCCGTCGTCCACCTTTTGTATGAGATGATTATACAGCTTGATATCCTCTTCCGTCTTTTCGAGAAGCCCGAGCGAAGAAGGACACAGCCACGAGCCGTGAAGCGTCGATCCGCCCGTCGCGTCCTTGATTATATAGAAAGTTTCGTCGGGATAGTTCTCGGTAAGGTACGCCGCAAGCCCGATCTCCGGACCGAACGCTCCGTCCTCGAGCGAGGTATAACGCCCCTGCCCGAGTTTGACGGGTTCAAAAGCGGAGTTCTCGTTCTTGGTTTTCGTCTGCGCGTCGTCGGCTTGGAACGGCGCGTTGGAATAGAGAATTTTCACGTTGTCGAAGCCCGCGCGGTACTTTTCGTACTCCTCGGGCGTAACCACGGTTTTGAGATTCTTGCTGTAAGTCCAGCCCACGGCGTTGCTCTGCCCCGCAAGCACGATGACTTTCGCGATTCTTTCGGTTTCTTCGCCGCGATAAGTATACCCGCAGTCGCAGGCATGCTCGGTATAGCCTTTTTCGGTATAAGTCGGCTCTACCGTCTCATCGGCGAACGTATGCGCCGTAACGTCCGTCTTGTCATGACAGATCGCGCACTCGCGCCAGTGGTCGTTCTCGTCGTACTTTACGGTATATTCGTGGTCGCAGCGCGCAGGCTCGGGCGTATCGTTGCCGCCGCATGCAACCGCCACCGACGCGAGTACCGCAATCAGCGTGAAAACGAGTGTGCTCAGCCAAATTCGTCTTTTCATTTTCCCTCCCGCCGCCGAAGTTATTTTGCCTCGGGCGTAAATCGAAATGCGTTTCGGAAACTTGATCTTTTCGCGACCGGAGCGGATATAACCGCTCGCTTGCCGCAATCGCCGTCACCGAATCGCTTTTATCTTACACCGTTTACGGTGAACTTGTAAATATCAAAAGTGATATTTTTATCAATTATGCTACCGAAAAACGCCGATAAAGGTAATTTTTACCGTTTTTTTGCCCTTCCGTTTGTCTTTTTTGACAAGAAAACAGAAAAAGTACGGTCTATTTTATATTTAACGAGCAGCATCCGTCTTTACCCGTCATGCAGAGAAACAGCCGAGCGGTTTGCGCGGCTGTTTCGTGGAATCCCCCGCAATAGAGGTATAATTATCCTTTAATCGGCTTATTTAATTTTCCACTTTCCGCTTGCCGATTGCAAATCGACCATACGGGCGTAAATGCCGTTTTTCTTATACAACTCGCCGGGACTTCCCTGCTCCGCCACGACGCCGTCCGCCAAAACCACGATTTTATCCGCGCCCGCAACCGTTCTCATCCTGTGCGCTATGATAAGCACGGTTTTATCTTTTATAAGCCTTGAAAGAGCGGTTTGAATCATCGTTTCGTTTTCAACGTCCAGACTTGCGGTCGCCTCGTCGAGCAGAATTATAGGCGCGTCTTTCAGAAACGCGCGCGCAATCGAAATACGCTGACGCTCGCCGCCCGAAAGTTCGCATC
>CAKQVV010000147.1 GCA_934277845.1 uncultured Clostridia bacterium | reverse complement strand
CCGTAATAGTCCACGGTAATTTTGTTGAGAATCTGGGGGTTGGCTCTGCCCGCCCGAATAGTGTTAAGTTCGCTCTTAAGGTGCTCGACGGTGTCCATTAACGAAAGTTCGTATTCTTCGAAAGCGTCGCCGACCTCGGGTAAATTATAAACCATAAATCCTCCGTACTAGTGATTTTATCCTTTCGTCGCGATTTTAACGCGGCGAAACGAAAACAATGATGCAATGCGTCATAGCCCAAAAGTTGCCTGCCACAGACACATCACTGCATTATTTATTACATTATACCAAAAAATAGGATATTTTACAACTGTTATTTGATAGTTGTGCCTATTTTTTCTCCGCGAGCCGCTTTGATGAGCCCGTCATTTTCGTTAAGCCCGAACGCTACGATAGGAATTCTGTTCTCCATGCACAACGTAAGCGACGTAAAGTCCATAACGTTAAGGTTACGGTTCATGATTTCCATATACGAAATAGTGTCGATTTTCTTGGCTGCGGGATTGGTTTTGGGATCGGAATCATAAACGCCGTCCACATTTTTAGCCATGAGCAAAACGTCGGCTTTGATCTCGGTGGCTCTCAACGCCGCGCCGGAATCGGTCGAGAAATACGGATTACCGGTGCCGCAGGCAAAGATCACGATGCGTCCGCATTCGAAATGACGAAGTGCTTTTCTCAAAATAAACGGTTCGGCAACCGACGGAATGGAAAGCGCGGTCTGAACTCTCACCGGCACGCCTTTTTTCTCGATAGCGTCCTGAAGCGCGAGTGCGTTCATGATCGTGGCGATCATTCCCATGTGATCGGCAGTCACGCGATCCATGTTCGTTCCCTGCCTGCCGCGCCAGAAGTTACCGCCGCCGACAACGATACCGATCTCAACGCCGGAATTGTAAAGCTCGACTACTTGCGAAACAATGTGCTCTACGGTAGCGGAATCGATACCGACGCCGGCCTCGCCGGCAAGCGCCTCTCCGCTGATTTTCAAAAGTACTCTTTTATACATTTTTGGTATTCCTCCGTAAATCTCACACGATTTTCAAAAAAATAGGAACACTAAAACGAGTGTTCCTATTCCTTTGAAATCAAGCGAAAGTCAGTTTTTTGTGGTCATCTTGGCGATTTCTTCAGCAAAGTTCTCGCTCTTTTTTTCAAGCCCTTCACCCATAACCATACGCTCGAATCCGGCGATTTTAGCGGTTACGCCGGCTTTCTTTGCGACGGCAACAAGATACTGCGAGGTCGTGACGGTATTGTCGACAACAAATTCCTGATCGTTGAGACAAATCTCTTTATAGAACTTTTTGATTCTGCCGTCGAGCATCTTTTCGACGATCTGTTCGGGCTTGTTTGCGTTCTTGGGATCGTTTTTGATCTGAACTCTGAGAATTTCTTTCTCGTGCTCGACCTCTTCGGCAGGCACCTGGCACTCGCAAACGTATCTCGGGGCAAACGCCGCAATGTGCATAGCGATATTGTGGCAAGCGGCAATGAATTCCGCGTCGCCGGAAACGTCTTTATCGGTTTCGATTTCTACGAGAACGCCGATTTTGCCGCCCATGTGAATGTAGGACTCTATAACGCCGTTAACTGTTTTACGAATAAACCGACGAACGGCGATTTTTTCGCCGATCTTCGCAGTTGCATTATTGACTGCATCGAGAACGGTACCTTCCTCGGTCTTTTCGGCGAGCAAAGCATCAACGTCGGCAGGATTGTTTTCGACAACTTTTTTTGCAACCATGTTTGCAAGAGCAAGGAACTCTCCGTTCTTGGCAACGAAGTCGGATTCGCAGTTGACTTCTGCGAGAGCCGCAGTCTTTCTGTCAGCCGCAACGCAAGCCGCAACCGCACCTTCGGAAGCGATACGCGACGCTTTTTTCGCCGCAACCGCTACACCGCGTTCTCTCAGAATCTCGGTTGCCTTTTCCATATCGCCGTTAGCGGCTTCGAGTGCTTTCTTACAATCCATCATACCGGCACCGGTCTGCGCACGCAGTTCGGCAACGTCTTTAGCGGTAAATGCCATAATTATTTTCTCCTTATTATATTATAAATACAGATAAGCGTTTGCGAATTATTCTTCGGTCGCTTCGTCGACAGCCGCTTCGACAACAGCCTCGGTTTCCTCTTCGGCTTTAACTTCGGCGTTCTCCGCCGCTTTCTTTGCTTCCGCTTCGGCATTCATCTTCGCTTCCATCTGGCGACGGAGCGCAAGACCTTCTTCGCCTTCGCGAGCCTCGATAACGGCATCAGCCATCGCGCTTGCTATAAGTTTGATAGAACGGATAGCATCGTCGTTGCCGGGGATAACGTAATCGACTTCGTCGGGATCGCAGTTGGTATCGACAATACCTACAATCGGAATATTGAGTTTGCGTGCTTCGGAAACGGCAAGGTGCTCTTTCTTGGGATCGACCACAAACAACGCGCCGGGAAGGTTACGCATATCTTTGATACCGCCGAGATTCTCTTCGAGTTTGTCGCGCTCGGCAATGAGTTTAGCGACTTCCTTCTTGGGAAGAACGTTGAACTCGTTCATTTTTTCCATCAGATTGAGTTTGTTAAGACGTTCGATTCTGGTACGAATCGTCGCGAAGTTGGTCAGCGTGCCGCCCAGCCAGCGGGACTTGACATAGAACATACCGCACTTCTCGGCTTCCTGCTGAACGGCTTCCTGAGCCTGTTTCTTGGTGCCGACGAAAAGAATGTTCTTGCCGCTCTCCGCAACGCTCTTTACGAAAGCATATGCTTCGTCGATAAGACCGACTGTCTTTTCAAGGTTGATGATGTAGATGTCGTTTCTGGAAGTATAAATATACTTCTTCATTTTCGGGTTCCACTTGCGAGTGGGGTGACCGAAATGAACGCCTGCTTCAAGCAGTTGCTTCATAGATACTACGTTTGCCATGTTTTGCCTCCTGTTTTACCACCCCGAACGTCAACCGCTGTCCCATTCGGACGGCACTGAAAGAAATTTTACCGTCCGCACAGAAGGACGCGTCAGCCCGGGTGCGTATTTTACCGTTTAATATTATATCACGGATAAAAAAATAATGCAAACGAAATTTGCATTATTTTTTAACGAATTATTCGAATTTTTCAGATTTTTACGCCACAGCGCACCCGATTGCGAGTCCGGCGATTACTCGCAGTCGCAATCGTCATCGTGACAATGGTCGTGATGACCGCACTCGTCGCAATCGCATCCGCAGCCTTCTTCCTCGGCGACTCTGAGATACTCTTCAAATACGGCGTCCATAAGCGCCTCGTCTTCGAGCGGAATGAACTTGTCCTCTTCGTCTTCGTTTTCGGACTCTTCGACCTTAAAAATGAATACTTCGCCTTCTTCCACGCCTTCCATTTCTTCGACGGGTTCGAGCAATGCGTAAAACTCTCCTTCGTACTCGACGCAAGCGACTTCGTAAAAGTCGATCGGCTCGCCGTTGTCATCGTAAAGAGTTACGATTTCATCGTCTTCCATGATTTCGACGTTCTCGTCATGTTCTGCCATAGTGATAAACTCCTTGTTATTTATTTGAATCGAGGTAACTTTGCAATATCAGTTGCGCCGCTATCCTATCCACGATTTCCTTACGTTTGTTTTTCGGGACGAAATTTGCATCCATTATTTCCTCGGCTTCGACGGTTGTAAGTCTCTCGTCTGCGAAAATTACTTTCAATCCCGAAACTTTTTCGAGAACGCGTCCGAACGCCCGCGACTTACCGGCTCTGACGCCTTCGCTTCCGTCCATATTGAGCGGAAGCCCGAGAACAACGGCTCCGACATTCTGATCTTTGGCTACAGCCGCAATCTTGTCTACGTTTTTACGCATGCTTTCCGATTTAACGGTCGCAAGCGGCGAAGCCAGCGTTTGCAATTCGTCGCATACGCTCAGTCCTATTCTCGAATCGCCGTAATCGACGCCCAAAATTCTCATATAATGATTATATCATACTTTTCCCGTTTTGAACAGCAAAAAGACGTATTTATCAAAAAAAATTATGACCGCATATTTTCAAACAGTCATAATT
>CAKQVV010000146.1 GCA_934277845.1 uncultured Clostridia bacterium | reverse complement strand
CTATTATGTCTTCCAGCGAGTGGAATGTCAGGACTGCGAATCTTCCGCCGCTTTTGATCTTTGCGGCTATGTCCTCAAGGGCTTCGCTCAGTCCGTCAAGTTCTCCGTTTACCTCTATCCGTATCGCCTGAAATGTTTTCTTTGCGGGATGTCCCTGTCGGTGATAAAACTCCGGGGTGCTTGCCTTTATCAATTCGGCAAGTTCCAGCGTAGTTTGTATCGGCTGTTTTTTTCTTTCGCGAACTATCGCGCCCGCAATCTTTTTGGCGAAACGTTCTTCACCGTACTCATACAGGATTTTTACGAGTTCGTCTTCGGAATACTCGTTCACGACGTCATAAGCGGTGATTCCGCTCTCTCCGTCCATTCTCATGTCGAGTTTGCCGTCGAACCGATAAGAAAAGCCTCGTTCGGGATCGTCGATCTGATGGGAAGAAATCCCGAGATCCAACAACGCTCCGTCGATTTCTTTAACGCCCAGTTCGTCAAGAACTTTCGCTGCGTCGTGAAAATTACTTTTCACGATCGTGTATCCGTAAAGATTTTCCTTCTCAAAGCGTTTTTTCGATTCGGCTATCGCGTCGTTGTCGCGATCGAGAGCGATCAGCGTGCCGCCCTTTCGCAGTATTTCCGAAGAATGTCCTCCGCCGCCAAGCGTTCCGTCAAGATAAATTCCGCCTTTTCGGATGCCGAGCGCACTCATACACTCTTGCAGCATTACCGGTATGTGATATTCGCTCATACGGTCTTTTTAAGACTTTTAAGACACTCGTCGAAATCCATGTTATCGTCATCGACGTAAGCCTGCCATCTTTCCTCGCTCCAGATTTCTACTCTGTCATAAGCACCGATGGTAACGATATTTTTGACGATACCCGCTTTTTTTATAAGTGACGGAGGAAGAAGTATTCTGCCTTGTTTATCTTCGTCGGCAACCGTTGCACTGGAAGAAATAAGTCTTAACGCACGGGTTCTCGGTGTGTCGGCAAGATCGTCTACATCGAAACTGCTCTCGAACATCTTTTCCGCTTTCTCTTTTGAAAAGACAAATAAGCAACCGTTCGATCCGCGAGTGATCACAGGGGACATGCCTAAGGCTTCTTTTAACTTTGCGGGTATGCGGATTCTACCCTTTTCGTCGATCTGATGATGGTATTCACCGGTCAACATCATAACCTTTTGGCACCTCCTCTTATGATTTGTCTTGATTATATCATATCTTTTTTGGAAATGCAACCACTTTTAACCACTTTTGAACATTTTTTTGAAAAATTTATCTACTGACGACCACTTTTTATTGATCTGCGACCACTTTACCTGTTTTACGGTTGATTACAAGCCAGTATTGGATCGAAATTTCGATAGTTTTAACGTAATCTGACAAATGCGCGCGAAAAAACCGCTCGAATTACTCGAACGGTTGCATTTAATGTGATTATGATTTAATAATTATATGTTGATTTATCTGTACTAAGGTTTACCGCAGATTTACAAAACGCGGCGCAAAGTGGTCAAAGATTATTTTCGGCAAGACGTTTCTTGATAAACGCGAGTCTACAAGCGCGTGCATACGCTTCGGCAACATACACTTCATCGGACATCAAACCGTATTTATCATTGTCATGGCGATCGGGTTTACTGCCGCGATTCAGTTCAAAAGTAAGATAGCCGTTATACCCGCATTTGTTAAGTCTTGCAGCCGCATTCGTCCAGTCGATAATACCGTCAAACGGCAACAGATGCAAATCGTCGAGCCAGAATGTATGTCCGCCGAAATCGCTTACACCGAGATTGTCGTTGATATGCGTGGCAATCAGCCTGTCCCCGTACAGCGCGGTCATATCTTTACTCATATTATAACACTGCTCGTGCCCGGTGTCCCAACAAAAACCGACGTTTTTTTCGGATCTGAACGCGTCCATAATAGCGGCGAGAAATTCTTCTCCTTCGGTATTTTCAAACGCAATCTTTACTCCTCTGTCAGCGGCAAGTCTGACAAGCTTACTGTAACGATCGATTCCGAGCGTATTCGGTTTTTCGGGACGATCGAATCCTATCCAAACATGGCTTACTACGATTTCGACTCCTGCTTTTGCAGCAGACTCTATACAATCGGCAATTTCTTTATACGCGGCATCGCCCGCTTCGCCATCGAACCACATCTTGTCTACGTGATGAAAAGGCGCGTGAATCGACTGAAAAATCATATTTTCGCGTTTTGCCACTTCGGCTATATTGTGTATATGTTCGTCGTCGCCGTAACCCACGAAAAAACCGTCGAAACCGGTTTTTTTATATAAAACGATTTGTTCTTCTTCACTGAGCGCGGATGAAATCCCCGTTGCCATGCACAACTTCTGACCGTACATAAATTACTCCTTAATCGATAATTATCTCTACCGGCGTATTGCTTATCATATCGCACGAAGTCAGATAATAAGTAACGCCGTTCTTTTCGAGCGTAAGTTTTGCGCGCGCGTTTTTACCGTGCAAGTGTCCGTATACTACCGTTTTAACGCCGAATTCTTCAAATATTTTGGTAAACGGCGACTGATCGAATTTACTGTTGAACGGCGGGTAATGAGTCATTGCCACGACCTTATCGTTTTCACCGCGCATTTTAGCCATCGTTTCCAGTGACAAGCGCATACGGATTATTTCACGATCATAAATTTTCTTGTCCTCATCGGTTTGCGCGGCACCCGGCTCGGGCGTAGCCCATCCGCGCGAACCGCAAATCAGCAAATCGCCGAAACGCAGGCAATCGTTTTGCACGGCGTACATATTATACGGAAGAATATTCCGCAGCGCGCTGATCGAATGCCACCAGTAGTCGTGATTTCCGCGAAGCAAAACTTTTTTGCCATTGAATTTGCCGAGATATTCGAGATCGGGCTTGACATTTTCGAGAGTCATTGCCCAGCTTATATCGCCGGCGATAAGCACAACGTCGTCGTCGGTGATATTCTTTTCCCAGAATGCGGAAATTTCGTCGAGGTAATTATTCCATACCTCGCCGAAAATATCCATAGGCTTGGGATTATTGATCGACAAATGCAAATCGCTGACGGCAAAAACTTTCATGCTTATATTATATCAAACGCCGGCGCGTTTTGCAATCGTTTGGGGTAATCTGTTCGTTTTTTCGGATCAGGTCGACGGTGGAAAAACGGGGCGCGCAAAAATGCCTTCGCACACGTCGTCGGCGTAGTTTTCGCAAGACGGATATTCGCAGTAGCCGTAACTCGGCACCAACAACTCAACGGTCGTCACAACACGTACTATCTGAATTATGCAACAAGTGATCGTGACCGAAGCGTTATCTGACGAAAACGAGCCGATATTCGACGAAAGCGCGGTAGTTGCTTCTATCGAATACGGAACAACCGAATCGGACGGAACGGATAAAATAACGTCGCGGTTGAACGTAACCGTACCGTTTGCCGTGCCGGCAACGCCCGCGGCATCCGTATAGCAGACGGTGATCGGGACAACCGAATCGAATGCTACGCGCGAACGATTGCCGCGGATAGTCGTTACCGTAAGATTATTCAATGTAGTCACGCCGGACGAAATTGCGCGCTCGAACGTATACGGAGCGGTTGTGCCGCCCGTAAAATCCGATAAAGCAACGGTAAACGTCACGTTTCCGAACCGACCTACACAACCGTCGAAAATCTTTTTTGTTTCTATACAAACTCTTTCGCACAGTCCGCAAAGTGGGTTTCCGGTGATTCTCCCCGCCGCCTTGGTATTGTTCGCCATAAAAAAACCTCCCGCAATATCATATAATAAATAATATTGCGGGAAATTGTTCCCCGTTACGATTTATTCGTTTATGACGTCGGGACTATATGCGAGAATACTATCGATTTTTGCGCAAATCTTGTCTTTTCCGAAAGCGTTCATATCAACGGGAATAATATCGTCGCGACCGATTTTAAGCGTAGTCGAAATTTTCATTATGTTTCTGCCGCGCTCGGCGGACGAAAGTTTATCGCATTTAGTCGCAACGACAGTAAACGGCAATCTATAATAATAAAGATACTCCGTCATCATCCTGTCGAGTTCGGTCGGCTCGTGTC
>CAKQVV010000145.1 GCA_934277845.1 uncultured Clostridia bacterium | reverse complement strand
TTTGATAAGAACGCCAAGCGAATCATATATCATGGCAAGACGAGCCGCGATTCCCTCGTCTTTCGGAGTCTGAATCACACCATAATCGATGGGGACTATTTTACTGCCTGTTTTTTCGATTACGCCGTAACCTATTGTCCCGTATCCGGGATCGATGCCTAAAATTATCAAAATATGCTCCCAATCTGTTGATATTTTGTAAAAAATATATTATTATAATAATGATATTATTTATTTGCTTTAATGTCAAGTAAATGCGCCCTCGACGGTGAAAACTCAATTCAAAATTCTAATTAACGGGAGTAAAATAATGAAATTCTGGCATGGAAAATTCAACGAGGGACAGAGTCCCGAAATCACACGCTACCTCTCTACCTACTCTTTCGACAAACGTCTTTACAAGCACGACGTAATGGGGAGCATCGCTCATTGCACTATGCTTGGCGAACAGGGGATCATTTCGCCCGAAGAAGCAACCATTTTGAGAAACGCGCTTACTCAGATATTTTACGACGTGACCGCGGGAAAACTCATTGCCGAAAACGCTCACAGCGTGTCAGATTTTATCGACGAATCGCTATCCGAAAAAGTCGGCGAAATCGGTAAAAAGATCAATATTGCCCGCACGCCTGCCGATAGATTCGCGCTGGATATGAGAATGTATGCCGCCGAAACTTACTGCGAGATTGCCGACTTGGTGAAAACGCTCGTGGAAACTTTGATCGACGTTGCAGAAAAGCATTATTCCACGATTATGCCGTCCTATTACAATAATACAAAAGGACAGCCCACCACTTTGGCGCATACTCTTCTCGCTTTTGACGAGCCTTTTGTGCGTGATATCGAGCGACTTTTCGACGCAAAAAAACGTGCTGCGACAATGCCGCTCTACAGTGCTTACGGCACCGGCATAAGATACAACATAAATCGCAAACGCGTCGCTGAACTTTTGAAACTTTCTGCAGTCAGCCAGAACGCTCTAGACGCAATCACCGATACCGATTATATCGGAGAATTCGTTTCGATCGTTTCGATGATTGCTTTGCATGTTATCAAAATCGCCAACGCGTATATTGACTGGAATAAAAACGGTTTTCTTTTGCCGGACGCAAGCGTAAATACCGATTCGGTACTTGTTCCTTCTGTTAACGTTCCTTCGATATTTGAAACTTTGACGGCGCGCGCCGCAAAAGCCGTAAATCTTGCATCCCAATTCACCTCTCTTGTCGCAAATTCGGTTTATTATTCGCAAACCGTTTACGAATGTGCCGATATATTCTTCAATGCCGAAAACGCTATAAGATCATGCGTAGACACGTTGATCTCTATTCTGCCCGCATACAACTATGACGAACAGGCAATGCTTAAAACGGCAACTTCGGACTTCGCCGTCGCAAAAGACTGCGTAGATTATCTCATCGACAAAGGTGCGGAAACAGACGATGCTTATGACACGGTGGGCAAACTTTGCGAATATTGCGCCGCAATCGGTAAACGACTCGATACCATAGATTTCGATATATATGCCGGGGCATCGTCGCTGTTCGACGCAGACATAATATCGGCAATGCGGATCAAAAACGCAACAAAGCTTCGCAAGCATGACGGCGAGCCCGGAGAAGTTGCCGTCCGCGGGGAAATTCGTAATATGCAACGTAAACTCAAAAAACTTTTCTCTTAACAAATATAGGACGGAATGAAAATGTGCATTCCGTCCGTTTTACTGCAATAAAACATCTTTCCACATGAGGACATTATGAAATTCGATTTTAGCAAGAGTATTTATGAAAATAAACAGACTAAATCCATGCCGTTTCTCGTTGCTCATCGAGGAGTAAACGGCGCAAACGTGCCGTGCAATACCATTATTGCATACAAAACGGCAGTCGATCAGGGCGCAGATGTCGTTGAAATAGACGTTACTAAAAGCAAGGACGGAGAATACTTTGTTTTTCACCCCGGTATGGAACCGGTGTTCCTTAAATGCGGTAAGTATATACCGGATATGACCGCAAAAGAGGTTTGTGAAACGCCGCTTCTGAACCTAGACGAAGTTAAAACACATTACAGAATACCAACTTTACGCGAAGTGCTGACGTTCTTAAAAGACAAAGTTTATATAAACGTTGACAAGTTCTGGATGGACATCAAAGGCATATCCGAAATTATCAGAGAGTGCGGCGTAGAAAAACAAGTGATCGTAAAAACACCCGTCGAAGAAGAATACTTCGTTCAGACAGAAAAATATGCTCCGGATCTGATGTTCATGCCCATAGCGCGGCACAACGATACCGTGACGAAAATATTAAAAACTCGCAATATAAACTATATCGGCATAGAGGCGTTGTTCGATGATCTGAACGACGAAGTTGCTTCACCCGAGTTTATTAAGAAAATGCACGAAAACAAACTTTTAGTTTGGAGTAATTCTATAGTGTACAATGAAGCGGACGTGATTTCAGCGGGGCTTACTGACGATATATCTCTTGAAAAAGGCGGCGAATTAGGCTGGGGAAAACTTGCCGATATCGGGTTTGATTTTATTCAGACCGACTGGCTCCTTGCCGTAAAGGGCTACCTGAACAATCGCAAATAACTTACTTAAAACTTTTAATAATCTATGTAACACAAAAAGAATATGCTCTTTAATAATGCATATTCTTTTATTTTACACAGATTTCCGGTTAAGGAAGTTATTTAATGGCGATAAACTTAACTTCCAGTGGATTAAGTTGTATCTTACCCAGATCGATTTCGTCGTCACCGGCATAGACGACAACGTTCGTTTCCCGATGCCCGGTGTATAAATTCAACAGGAATATGCCCGTCTTCTCTTTTGATCGGAACATAGTCGAATAAACCGTTCTGTCAGAGCATTTAACACAGGGTTTGGCATTAAATTCACTCATTATTTCTTCAAGCATTTCCGCTTGATTAAAATCAGTCGTAAGCCATGCTCCGCCGAGATAAATCATTTCACCTTCTCCGAAGCGTTTTCTAAACCCTAAAACATTGTTCTTTGTACCGTCTGTAGCAAAGATTTCGGCATCATCGGGCAAGACTGTTATCTTTTTTTCGCAGTTTATACGATAAACCCGTCTTCCATTTACGAGCGTAACGAGGCTATCCGAATCGTTGTCGGAAAATTCAGGCTGTCCGATAAAATCGAAAAGTGCGGTACATTGCTCGAAATTTTCATCCGTCATCGGTATCGTAGACAGCAATAACAATTTGCCGCCGCGTTTAACGAAGTCGATCACATTGTTTTGCGCGCGAAGCGACATGCTGTCCGGCGAACAGATTACAAGCGGTTTTGACACGTCAATATCTTCTTCGATATTTACATACGCGCATGAATACTTGCCGCTAAGCAACGAAAAAGTAATACATTTATCCATATCGAACTGCGCTTTCAACGTATTGGTCGCACCCGCTTTAACCGCGTAATGATTACCGCGTAGCGTCTGCCACTCGGTGCCTACCTGAACGGAAATGACGCGTTCCGCGCCGCACAGCCACTCGTTATCATGCAATACTTTGTGAAAATCGACGAGCGCGCCGTATGTTTCTCTGACTTTTCCGTCCGACGAAATAAACGCGCAAAAATCGTAATCGTCACAAGTAGCACCGGTATCCGGCAGATTTTTACCGCCGGTGAAAATATAGTAATTTACGCCTTTCATTCCCGCCGCAAGATTTGCCATGTAACACGCATACAAATCTTCGCGAACAATCGGCGGCAGTTGTGACGGCGAACCGCCCGGCATTTCAAAAACTACGGGCGGATTGCCCAGGTTTTTCAACATGTCCGCAGCAAACATAACTCGCGTAAAATACTGAGGCGTAGGATTATTCTGTGCCCAGTTAATGTCCAAGGCATAATAATTGTCAACTCCCAGCAAAAAATCCGTCCCCATGCGCTTATTAAGCCCCTTGAATAACGGCACCATGGTAGGTCCTGCCGCGTTGTGGCAAAACGGAACGTCCACGCCGTTATTTGTCAATATTTCTGCAAGCGTTTTTGCGTATTCTTCTATCGTTTCGCATTAAAAATTGTGATAATCCTTTATTTTTCGGGCAGCAGATTTTCCGTTATCGCGTTCGGGTTTAGGC
>CAKQVV010000144.1 GCA_934277845.1 uncultured Clostridia bacterium | reverse complement strand
GTTTCAATTTTATCACCCGAAAGGCCATAAAGATTTACGGCAAGCAAAACACTCGCTCCGCCGTTGAGATAATCCGCCACAAATTTTCCGCTACCGAACGAGCCGACCTCACCCGCTCCGAAAAACGCAAATTTTACAGTATAGCCGAGCGACGGCGAAAGTTCTTTATATGCCCTTGCGATTTCAAGAAGCGTCGCAACTCCGGTTGCATTACAAAGCACGCTTTCCCCTCCGTCGCCGGTAACGCCCGCATCTTCTATATCGGAATACAGGTTATCATAATTAGCCCCGATAACGACGGTTTCGGATTTACCTTCGTTATAAGTCGCTATTACGTTTTGCGAGTAAAGTGATTTTGTTTCGGTGCCGGACCTATTGGCAAGTTCCGCCGAAATCGACTGCGTTTCCAGCGTTTTACCCTCTTCGTAACCATAGCCGGAAAGTGTCGCAGAAATATACTGTGCCGCGGCTTTTTCTCCGTCGCCGAAAGCCGTGCGGTCGCGCCTTGAGCTATCCCCGCTACCGAGAAAATCGTCGATGGATTTTGCCATGCCGGTTTCCGAAAATACGTCCGTCGTTCTTTCTATGGCATTGACTTTACACGACGGCGAGCACGCAACGCATGAAATCGCAACGATTGCCGAAATAATAATCGCCGATAAAATTCTGAAAGGATATTTCACGACAGCACCCCCGACATCAACGCAACGATTGCCACCAGTCCGTAAAAACACAAAAACGCACTGCCAAGATACATTACCGTGCGCGATCTTTCACTCTGCCGGCAATAATTCCTGCAAACGTACCAAAGATACAACGTAAAAAATACGGCGGCAAAGAAAAACTCTATAATGATTTCGCCGAAAGTAAAAAGGTACGGAAAATAAAAATAAATCGTTTTTGTTATTCCAGACAATAAATATGCCGCAGAATAGAAAAATCTCAACGAGTATCTCATACCCGCGCAAGCCGGCAAAGTTATCGATGCCGCGCGGAACAAAAGCGCAGTAATCGCTTCATAAATAATCCCGCCGAATATCGCCGCAAACAAAAACGCAAGGACGTCGTTGAATACTACCGAACCGTTTACCGACACCATGGCAAGCATGCCGCGCATATTGTAAAATCCGGAATATCCGCAACATAAAAACAGCACAGCCACTGCAACGTAAGTGTTTACTTTTTTCTCTTTTATGAAATTCATCAGGCTTTTATCCCATCATTACGGTTTCGCAAACAAAAGTAACGAGCGCGACTTTATCGGCACAAAGTCCGGATTTTACCGCGGAATCCATTTCGTTTAACCTGTCGAATATCGCTTTTAACCTGCGCGGGGTAAAACGTGCCGCTTGCTTCATCGCCATTTTCACTGCGTACTCTTTGACTTTCAGATCGCTTGCTAGCGTATCGGACGTCGGGTTAAGCGACACAAACAACAGCCTTCTGAAATGCGAAAACAACATTGCTATCAACGAAACCGCCGAGTTATTGCCGGCAATCAACGCTTCGGTCAGTCTGATAGCTTTATCCTTATTTTTATTCGCCAATGCTTCGCTGAGTTCATAGACCTTAATGTCAGGCTCGGGAGTAACCATCGTCACAACCGTTTTGATGTCGATCACGTCGCCGTCGGCGTAATCGGTGAGTTTGCGAAGTTCGTTGGATATTAGATTCATGTCGCGATTGCAGTACTCGACAAGCATTTCTGCGGCATCCCGTTCTATCACCGCCTTCTCCGAGGCTGCTTTTTTCACTACCCAACCCGATAAATACGTCGCATCGAGTTTGTTACAGTCGACAGGCTCGGCAAGTCTGACGATAGCGTTGAAATTAGGCGTAATCGCGCCCGCAAACACCAACACCGACGACGGATTCGGATTCCCTAAATATTCTTTGATTTTGCCTAGTTCGCTTACATAATCGTACACCACAACCAAACGATACTCTGCTAGCATGGGCGGAGCAAGCAAAGCAGCGACGATTTCAGAACACGGCGTATCTTTTCCGAACGCGGACATATTGAGATCCCGCATGGAACCGGTAAGCGACGCAAACATGTTTATCGCGCTTCTCACGACAAAAGCATCGTCACCCGAAACTATATAACACGGCTTGGGCGGTGCAGACATCAGACTTTTTTTGAGTTCGATAAATTTCAAACGAATACTCCGTACTTTCGATTACGTAAACCGACAAAACAACTTTTAACTTAGATTATTGTAATATAAAAAGCGGCAAAACGCAAACATTTTACCGCAAATTCACAGATTTAGAATAAATTACCGAGTATCGGATACGTTTCATCTATCATATCTTCGGTTAGCGCAATCGAAACTTCGCACAACGCTTTTGCGTCTTCGTAACCCTCACATTCGATCCACGCTTTGAGTGAAACGAATTTTTCGTCAAGTATACGTATCATCGAATGATTCGTAATCATAAGCGACAGCCTCTTGTTTTTCTCCCAAAGTTCGATAATTTCGTCGATTTTCTTTGCCGCCGGCGAAAAATCGCCGCTGTCACACGCATCCGATAAGTTTTCGTCGATTTCAACCAGTCTCGTGTTTAATTCTTTATATAAATTTGAACTATATACTGTTTCCGCTACACCCAGTCCGAGCGTAACGACAAGCAATATCATCACGCAAATAAACTTTTTCATCGTTTCATCCTCGTATGTTTCACCAGTTGTCCCCGTTGACTTTTAAGTTCGCCGTCACGTCCTTACCGTGTTTCTGCGCGATATATGCCGTTCCGTCCTGTCTGACATCCATGTACAACACTTCCTTCAAGCCGCCTTTCACACCGCCGCTTTTTATCGTCGCGTTAACTTGCGGCCTCGTCACTTCCGCCAAAGCAAGATTCTCGTCATCCCATTTGCCGTCGACAACAAGCGTCAACGGCAATAACGGCGGCTCAGGTTTTGTAGGATCATCCGCTTTTTCTATTACGCACAAATTCCCGTTGGTTTCAAAAATAGCATAGGCTATCCGATTAAAATCCATATAACCGCCCGAACGTGCCGCTTCGATAAGATCGTTTATATTGATATTCATCTTTTTGAGATTGTCATAGTTAATTCCGTTTTTGTCTATCGCGATTATCGAACTGCCGCTCATCAACTTTCTTGCCCACAAACTTTTTCTGGCAAGCGTAGAAAGCAAAATTTGCAAAAAAGCAAGCGTGACGATAGGAACGAGCCCTGCATAAAACGGAATATATGGATCATTCATCGGAATACACGCCACTTCCGCAATTATTAAAGTAATAACCAACTCGAACGGCTGCATTTCGCCTAGTTGTCTTTTACCCATGAGTCTTACGACCAATAAAACCAGAAAAAAAGTTAATACCGATTTCAAAAATACCACCAACATAGCAGCGTTAGTATTCTCCGCCCGGCAAAATTATATTTATAATAACAAACAAGCATCGCAAAAATAATACGACGCTCGAAGTGTTACTATCATATTTTCCGTTTTAAGACGCTATAAAATCAGCCGAAAGACGCTATAAACTCGGTTATAATTTCGATAGACTTTGCCGCCGCTTCGGTAACGAACTCATAAAAACTCTTTACCGCCGAATCATCGCCGTTGTCCGAGATTGCGCGAAGTGACGTAAAGCCGACTTTCTGTACCGCGCAAACCTGATTTATAGCCGCGCTTTCCATATCGAACGCAACAGCATCGAATTTACGCGCTATTGCCGTCGATTTTGCATTATCGCTGACAAAACAATCGCCGGACGCAATCGTTCCTACCTTATAGCGATAGCCTTTTCTCGTAATTATTTCACACAATTCACCGACAACCGCGCGATCGCATCCGAAATACGGCGAATCGAAGCCGTGAACTTGTCCCATCGACAGTCCGTCCGCAGTAGCATCGTAATCGTGCTGAACAGTACGTTCCGAAATCACTATATCGCCCTGGCGAAGCGGCTTGACACCACCGGCAACACCTATGTTTATAATATCCGAAACATCAAAATTCGAAATCATGAGCGCGGCGGCAGTAGCCGAAAACACCTTTCCTATGCCGCACCTGCAAACTACGATCTCTTTGCCGCAAAGTTTTCCGCGAACGAACTTGTATGCTCCGACCTGAACTTTGTTTTTATCAGTAAGTTTTGCAATCAGTCCTTCCGTTTCTATGTCCATTGCACCGATAATACCGAACATAATAAACTCTCCTTGCCAAAGCATTTGTTTTGCCGATAATCAAAATATATCATTTTTAAGTAAATTAGTCAACTCATATATCT
>CAKQVV010000143.1 GCA_934277845.1 uncultured Clostridia bacterium | reverse complement strand
CGTGCTCATCGCAAGGTGTCTGATGAGCGCGGCTGTCGGCGGCAACTATTTCGCCCTCGCGTATTCGCTTCCGGCAGGGATAGTGTCGCTGTCGCTCGAAACGCTGCTCGTAAAGACGCTTGCCGGCAAACTGTCTATAGTGTCGATAAGTTTCGCGGGCGCACTCACCCACAACCTTACGCAACTCGCGGTAGCGTCGATAATTGTAAAAACCAACCTTATCGCGGCGCTTCCGCTCACGATGCTTGCGTCGGTGATCGCGGGACTGTTCGTGGGAGCGGCGGCGTACTTTACGATAAAGTACCTGCCCGAAAAATTCTATATTTTACCGCCCGAAAACCTTCAAAGGAGCCAATATGAGTAATTACAGCACAAGAATGACCGGACTTAACGGATCCGCTACACGCGAAATCCTGAAACTCACGGCTCAGCCCGATATGATTTCGTTTGCAGGCGGTTTGCCTGCGGCAGAATGTATACCCACCGATAAAATCGCCGGAATAACCGCCGATATCTTAGGCGGCGGTAACGCGCTTTCCGCGCTTCAATACGGCGTGACCGAAGGCGCAATGCCGTTCCGCGAGGAACTGAGAAAATTTCTGGCTGACGGCGGCGTTAATACCTCGTCCGTCGACGAACTTTTCGTCGTTTCCGGAGGGCAGCAGGGTATCGACCTTATGTGCAAGGTATTTCTCGACAAAGGCGATTATGTTCTCGTCGAGAACCCGACCTATCTTGCTTTTCTTCAAATAGCGTCGTCCTACGAAGCCACGCCCGTCGGTGTCGATTCGGACGAAAACGGCTTGATTTTATCCGATCTCGAAGCGAAAATCAAGAAATATCATCCGAAATTTCTTTATGTCGTGCCCACGTTTTCCAACCCGACCGGCAGGTCGTATTCGGTCGAAAACCGCAAAGGCATCGCGGCGCTCGCCGAAAAATACGATATTATGGTTCTCGAAGACGATCCGTATTCGAGATTGCGATATTCGGGCGAACCGCTTGTGCCGATCAAGAGTTTCGACCGTGCGGGCAAAGTCATATACGTCACGAGTTTTTCCAAGATTTTGGCACCGGGACTGCGAACGGGCGTCATGTGCGGAAACGCGGAAGTAATCAAAAAGCTCGTCGTGGGCAAGCAGTGCGCCGACGTCCACACTTCGGGTTTATCGCAAGCGATCGCGTGCGAGTATCTTAAACGCGGCTACTTAAAACCCAACGTCGAAAAAAGTCTGCCGATATACCTTGCCAGAAAAACGGCGATGACCGCCGCGCTCGACAAGTATATGCCCGAGGAGTTCAAGCGTACCGATCCCGACGGCGGACTGTTCATTTTCGGAGAGTTTACCGTGCCTGTAGATACGGTCATGGCTTTTCCCGAAGCAATAGCACGAAAAGTCGCCTACGTCCCCGGAAAATCATTCTACGTGGGTGAGACGGGACTGAACACTTTAAGACTTAACTACTCGAACGCCGACGAGGAAAAAATAGAACGCGGCATACGCGCACTCGGCGAAGTTTTCAAGAAAAAGGTAACGGAGGTTAAATAAAACTACTATGGCAAACAACAAAAACGCATTCGATATTCTCAAAGAGCGCGGCTTTATCAAGCAGACCGTGTATGAAGAGGATCTTTATAACCAACTCGGCAAAGAACCCACGCCGTTCTACGTCGGTTTCGATCCGACCGCGGACAGTTTGCATATCGGGCATTATATTCCCGTCATGGCAATGGCGCACATGCAGCGCGCGGGGCATAAACCCATCGCGCTTTTCGGCGGCGGCACCGCAATGATCGGCGATCCGTCGGGCAGAACCGACATGCGACAGATGATGACTCGCGAAACCATCGCACACAACGTCGCGGCGTTCAAAAAACAAATGAGCCGTTTTCTCGACTTCGAGGGCGAAAACCCCGCAATCATGGTGGACAACGGCGACTGGCTGCTTAATCTCAACTATATCGACTTTTTGCGTGAAATCGGCATCAACTTCTCGGTCAACAAAATGCTGACCGCCGAGTGTTTCAAGACTCGTTACGAGCGCGGACTCAACTTTCTCGAATTCAACTACATGCTGATGCAGGCTTATGACTTCCTTGTATTGTACCGCAAGTACGGCTGCAAACTCGAAATCGGCGGCAACGATCAGTGGTCGAATATCCTCGCCGGTGCGGACCTTATCCGCAGGCTTGAGGGCGACTCGGCTTACGCCATGACCTTCACGTTGCTCGAAACCAGCGACGGCAAGAAAATGGGCAAGACCGCGAAGGGCGCGCTGTGGCTCGATCCCGACAAGACTTCGCCCTACGAATTCTACCAGTACTTCCGTAACGTCGAGGACGTGAAAGTAGAGGAGTGTCTGAAACTTCTCACGTTTATGGATCTCGACGAAATCGCCGACCTTGTCAAGTACAAAGACGAGCGCATCAACGCCGCCAAGGCAAGACTCGCCTACGAAGTCACCAAACTTGTTCACGGCGAAGAAGAAGCGGAAAAAGCGAAACGTCAGGCAGAGGGCGCGTTCTCCGGTAACGCCGACACCATGCCCGAAGTCACGATCGAAGGCAACGCGGACACCGTAGTAGTAGACGCAATGGTGCTCGCGGGCGTAGCGTCGTCCAAGAGCGAAGCGCGCAGACTCGTCGAGGGCGGCGGCGTGAAGATCGGCGACGAGAAGGTAACGAGCGTCGCGGCTAAACTCGGCGATTTCGGCGTGAACGATTCGTTCGTGCTTCACAAGGGCAAAAAAGTCCATGTCAAGGTCGTACTTAAATGACCTCGTTCCTCACGATAAAAGAGGAATATACGGAAACTACCGTAATCACGCGCTCGGAATTTCTCGCAATAGTTAGGCGCGTTAAAAGCGAAGAAGAAACGTTTGCCGCACTGACCGAAATCCGCAAGAAATACTCGGACGCAACCCACGTTTGCTACGCCGCGATTTTCGACAGGTCCGGTTTCGCCGCGAGGTTTTCCGACGACGGCGAACCTTCCGGGACTGCCGGTCAACCGATCATGGAAGCACTCAAAAATTCGGGACTGAAAGAAACTCTCGTCGCGGTAGTCCGCTGGTTCGGCGGCATAAAACTGGGTGCCGGCGGACTCGTCAGGGCGTATTCGTCATCGGCGTCGTCGGCAATCAAAAACGCCGCGAAAGTCCGCTATGAACTTTGCGACGTGTACGCACTTAATCTCGATTTCGCGCGCGCGAAAAAGTTTGCGTCCGTTGCTGCTCGTTCGCCGTTCGATATAATCGGTACCGAGTACGGCGAGAGCGTCCGTTTTATGCTGACTGCGGAAGAAGGACTGAAAATCGACGCGCTCGTTGCCGACGCGATCGGCGGCAAACCCGACCTTGAAAAAGTCGAAACACGTTTTATAGAACGTCCCGAAACGGAAAAGTGAAAATAATATAAAAAGATCGCAAGAGAACAGAATGAAGAACAACCTCGGTTTTTGACCTCAAAGGAGAAAACGTTATGAGCAAAATAGAAACTAAATGCGTACAATCGGGTTATTCGCCGAAGAACGGGGAGCCGCGCGTGGTTCCGGTTGACATGAGTACAACGTTCAAGTACGAGTCGGTGCAGGCTGTCGGCGACCTGTTCGACCTCAAAGCGGACGGTTTTTTCTACACGCGCCTTGCTAACCCCACGGTTGCCGCGGCAGAACGTAAAATCGCCGACCTTGAAGGCGGAGTCGGAGCAATGATGACTTCATCCGGACAGGCGGCAACGCTGATTTCCGTGCTCAATATCGCCTCGGCAGGCGACCATATTGTGGCTTCTATCGACATTTACGGCGGGACGACCAACCTTCTGGGCGTTACTCTCAAAAAGATGGGTGTCGAAATCACGCTTATGGACTTGTCCGACCTTGCGGAAGTGGAAAAGGCGATACGCCCCAACACAAAAGCGATTTTCGGCGAAACGCTGGCTAATCCCGCGCTCACGATTATAGATATCGAAAACCTCGCTAAACTCGCGCACAAACACTACATACCGCTTATCGTCGACAATACGTTTGCCACGCCGTATCTGTGCCGTCCGTTCGAATGGGGCGCAGACATAGTAATTCACTCGACTTCGAAATATATCGACGGTCACGCGACCTCGCTGGGCGGCGTAATCGTCGACGGCGGCAAGTTCGACTGGGAAGCAAGCGGCAAGTTCGACTGTATGACGCTTCCCGACGAGAGTTACCACGGCTTGAGTTATACCAAAACGTTCGGCAAGGCGGCATATATAGTCAAGGCCCGCGTCCAACTC
>CAKQVV010000142.1 GCA_934277845.1 uncultured Clostridia bacterium | reverse complement strand
GGTCAAAGTCGTGATCGAAGATAGCGGCAACGCCGAAAAACTCGGTTATGCTCCCGTTCTAAAAATGAATCTCGCTACCGATAAATTACGCGCTCTCGGCTGGCAACCGGAAGTGGGCTTGACCGAAATGTTTGCAATCCTTATCGATTATATGAAAAAGGATCGACACGACGACTAAAAAAACGATGCCGAAAAAGATAACCGCAAAAAAGTTCACGTCGAACGTCATAATTTCTCTGTCGGTACAGGTAATCTCGCTTGCCGTCGGTTTTATATTAAACCTTATCGTGCCGAAATTCATCGACGAGTACCAGTATTCCTACTGGCAAACTTATCTTTTGTACGTCGGTTACGTCGGGGTGCTGCATTTCGGTTTGCTCGACGGACTCGTTTTGCGCTATTCCCAGTACGATTATGACGAACTCGACAAAGAGCGCGTGCGTTCGCAATTCAAACTGCTGTTCGGTTTTACCACGATTTTAATGGCGATAGCGATCGTCGTCGCGCTGATTTTCACAAAAGCCGAAGCGCGTTTTATCGTGGTTTTCGTTGCGATAGGCATCATATCCAAAAATATCCACACCTATAATTCCTATTCGTTCCAAATCACCAACCGCATAAACAAGTACGCGATCATCGTTATCGCACAGCGACTTACCTACGGCGTGGTAGTGGTGGCGTTGCTCGCGATGCGGGTAAACGATTTCGTTTACTATTGTCTTGCGGATCTTGCCGGCGATCTTGCGAGCGCGGTGATTTCGATATTTTTCAACCGCGGCATGTATTTCGGTAAATCGCTGAAAGCACGCGAAGCATTCGGTGAACTGAAAACCAACGTGTTCGCGGGAATAATCCTGATGCTCGCGAACTTTTCGGCGTCGCTCATTATCGGCAGTGCGAAAATGATCGTGCAGTGGCGTTGGGACGAACTCGTGTTCGGCAAAGTATCGTTCGCGTTCAGCTTGTCCAGCGTGTTCATGACGTTCATAACGCCCATCAGCATAGTCCTGTTCCCGTCGCTGAAACGCCTGGATCAGAATACGCTTCCGTCGCTTTACAAATCGATTCGCAGCTCGGTTTCGCTCGTGTTGTTCGGCGTAATGCTGTTCTATTATCCCGGATGCTGGATTATCGAAATCTGGCTGCCGAAGTACGCCCAAAGTCTGTTGTATCTCGGCTATCTGTTGCCGATAATAATCTTCTCGTCGAAAGTCAACCTGCTGACGAACAATTACCTGAAAGTTTACCGCAAAGAAAAATCTATGATGCTGGTCAACGTTTGTTCGGTCATCGCAGGCATCGCGGCGTTTGCGATCTGCGCTTACGTGTTCGACAGTCTCGTTGCGTTGATACTCTCTATCGTGGTCGTTATTATGGCAAATTCCGTCGCGTCCGAAATAATGGTGTTCAAAGTAATCGGACAGCGAGTGGTCAAGGAATACATAATCGAAGCCGCCATGGTGGTCGTGTTCATTTTGTCGGCAACGCTGCTGAGCCGCTGGTACGGCATGCTCGCCTATGCGGCAGCGTTTCTGATATATTGCGGACTTAATTTCCAGGCTTTGAAAAGCATACTTGCGCGTTTCAAACGCAATAAAACCGCGTCGACAACGCCAGTAACCGTCGAAGCGCAACATAAAGAGAAAATTGCGGAACAACCCGTCGAAGAGAATGGTGAAAAGCCAACGAAAGAAGAGGAGGAAAACGTATGAAAGGAATAATACTTGCCGGAGGATCGGGCACGCGCCTGTACCCGCTCACCATGGTGACGAGCAAACAACTCTTGCCCGTTTACGACAAACCGATGGTTTATTATCCGTTATCCACGCTCATGCAGGCGGGAATACGCGATATTCTTATAATTTCCACGCTCGACGATCTTCCCAACTTCAAGCGGCTTTTAGGTGACGGCAGTCAGTTCGGCGTAAAATTGTCCTACTGCGTCCAGCCCTCGCCCGACGGACTTGTGCAAGCCTTTATTCTCGGCGAAGAGTTTATCGGCGGCGAAGCATGCGCCATGGTGCTCGGTGACAATATCTTTTACGGCAACGGCTTCGAGGAATATTTGTCCCGCGCGGTAAAGCGCGCCGAAAGCGGACGAGCGACCATATTTGCATATCATGTCACCGATCCGCAGCGTTTCGGCATCGTCGAGTTCGACGGCAACGGCAAGGTTCTGTCCGTCGAGGAAAAACCGCAAAACCCGAAATCCGAGTATTGCGTCACCGGCTTGTACTTTTACGACAAGCACGTGACGGAACTTGCAAAGAAGGTCAAACCCGGCAAGCGCGGCGAACTGGAAATCACCGACCTTAACGACATGTATCTTAAACGCGGCGATCTCGACGTCGAAATACTGGGACGCGGATTTGCATGGCTGGATACGGGCACTATGGACTCGCTGTCAGAGGCGGGCGAGTTCGTCAAAATGATAAGCAAGCGTCAGGACATAACCGTGTCCGCGCCCGAAGAAATAGCGTATTCGCGCGGCTGGATTACTAAAGAAACATTGCTTACCGCCGCCGGGAAATACGGTAAATCGCAGTACGGTCAGCACCTTAAAAAGGTTGCCGAGGGAGGACTTAATGGGTAAATTCAATTTCATAAAGACAGAGATAGCGGACGTTTATATCATCGAACCCACGGTTTTCGGTGACAACAGAGGCTACTTTACCGAAACGTACAACTCCGCCGACTTTAAGGCGGCGGGACTTGATTACGAGTTCGTGCAGGATAATCAGTCGAAAAGCAGCAAAGGCGTACTTCGCGGCTTGCATTTTCAAAAGACGCATCCGCAGGCAAAACTCGTCCGCGTGATTTCCGGCGAAGTACTGGACGTGGCGGTGGATTTACGGAAAAACAGTCCGACCTACGGCAAGTGGGTGGGAGCGGTGCTGTCGAGCGAAAACAAACGCCAGCTTATGATTCCGAGAGGTTTTGCGCACGGCTTTGCGGTGCTCAGCGAATCCGCGGAGTTCTGCTACAAGTGCGATGACTTCTATCATCCCGAGGATGAAGGCGGCATTGCCTGGAACGATCCGGACGTCGCAGTCGACTGGATGCTGGACGGCGAACCGATATTGAGCGAAAAAGACAAAAAACATCCGACTCTTCGCGAGTGCGTCATAGCGTTTGAGGTGTAATCATGAAAATAATAGTCACAGGCGGAGCGGGCTTTATCGGCTCTAACTTCGTCTACCATATGCTTAATAAATACCCGGACTATGAGATAATCTGCGTGGATTGTCTGACCTATGCCGGCAATATGAGCACGCTCGGGACCGCGCTGAAAAATCCGAAATTTTCGTTCTACAAGATAAACATTTGCGACAGATCGGCGATCTACAAACTTTTCGAGGAAAGAAAACCGGACGTGGTTGTGAACTTCGCGGCCGAAAGTCACGTCGATCGCTCGATCGAAGATCCCGAAGTGTTCCTTAAAACCAACATTCTCGGCACTCAGGTATTGATGGACGCGTGCAGAAAATACGGCATCGTCCGCTACCATCAGGTGTCTACGGACGAGGTCTACGGCGATTTGCCGCTCGACCGTCCCGACCTGTTCTTTACTGAAAAAACGCCCATTCACACTTCCAGTCCGTATTCGGCAAGCAAGGCGAGCGCGGATCTGCTCGTTCAGGCGTACAACCGCACGTTCGGACTTCCGGTCACGATCAGCCGCTGCTCGAACAACTACGGACCGTATCATTTCCCTGAAAAACTGATTCCGCTGACCATTGCCAATGCTCTCAACGACAAGCCGCTTCCGGTCTACGGCAAGGGCGAAAACGTGCGCGACTGGCTGTACGTCGAGGACCATTGCAAAGCGATCGATCTGATTATTCACGACGGCAAAGTCGGCGAAGTCTACAACGTCGGCGGACATAACGAAATGAAGAATATCGACATCGTGAAACTTATCTGCAAAGAACTCGGCAAACCCGAAAGCCTGATTACGTTCGTTGCCGACCGCAAAGGTCACGATATGCGTTACGCGATCGATCCGACCAAAATCCACAACGAACTCGGCTGGCTGCCCGAAACGAAATTCGCCGACGGCATCAGAAAGACCGTGAAGTGGTATCTCGAAAACCGCGAATGGTGGGAAACGATCATCAGCGGCGAATACAAAAACTATTACGAAAAAATGTACGGAGATCGCAAATGAAAGTTCTCGTAACCGGCGTAAAAGGACAACTCGGCTACGACGTGGTACGCGAGCTGAACAAGAGAAATATCGAGGCGATCGGCTGCGATTTCGGCGAATTCGATCTGACGAACCGAGAGCAAACGGTTGATTATATCGTCAAGGCGCACCCCGATGCGGTGGTACAT
>CAKQVV010000141.1 GCA_934277845.1 uncultured Clostridia bacterium | reverse complement strand
ACGAAGGCAAACGACGACGTTACCGAAGCGCTCAAAAAGACGCTCGACGAATTCAACCCCATCAACATGATGGCTGTGTCCGGCGCGCGCGGCAGCATGAAGCAGATTGCACAGTTGTCCGGTATGCGCGGTCTTATGACCAACCCGCAAGGTAAAACCCTCGAAACCCCGGTTCGTTCGTCGTTCCGTGAAGGACTTTCGCCGCTCGAATACTTCATTTCTTCTCACGGCGGAAGAAAAGGTCTTGCCGATACCGCGCTTAAAACCGCAAACTCCGGTTACCTTACCCGCAGGTTAGTCGACGTCAGTCAGGACGTTATCGTCAGAGAGGACGATTGCTGCGAAGGCGGTCCGATCCCGGGCATCGAAATCGAGCGTATTTACGACGGCGATTCCATGGTCGAGAGTCTTAAAGACAGACTTGCCGGCAGATATGCCGCGATCGATGTCGTAAATCCCGAAACCGGCGAAATTTACGTCCGCGCAAACGAAATGATCTCCGAGGACGTTGCGAAACGCATCGACCAGGACGATATGAAACTCAACGAAACCGGCGTTAGGATCCCCGTCAGAATCCGCTCGGTACTCACCTGCAAATCCAAACACGGCGTTTGCACCAAGTGTTACGGCAAGGATATGTCGGGCAGTACTCCCGTCAAAGTGGGCGAGGCAGTCGGCATCATCGCCGCACAGTCCATCGGCGAACCCGGTACCCAGCTTACCATGCGTACCTTCCACTCGGGCGGCGTCGCGGCGGCGGAAGATATTACGAGAGGTCTGCCGCGTGTCGAAGAACTTTTCGAGGCGCGCAAGCCCAAGGGCGTTGCGACCATCACGCAGGAAGAAGGCGAAGTCACGCTCGTCGAAGAAAACGGCAAACGCGACGTCATCATTCACACCTCGGAAGGCAAGGACGTTTCTTACCCGATCCCGTTCACCGCGAAACTCAAAGCCAACATCAAAAACGGCGCGAAGGTCAAAGCCGGCGATCCGCTTACCGAGGGCCCTATCGATCCGCACGACATTCTGCGCATCAAGGGCTACAAGGAAGTTCAGGAATACATCGTCAACGAAGTGCAGGCTGTTTACCGCTCGCAGGGTGTTGAAATCGCCGACAAGCACATCGAAGTCATCGTCCACCAGATGCTCAAAAAGGTCCGCGTCGAGGACAGCGGCGACACCGAACTTCTGCCCGGCGAAATGATCGACGCAGGCGCGTTCGCAGAGGCGAACATGAACGCTATGCAGGCCGGTATCCGTCCGGCGGCGGCAAAACACACGCTGCTCGGTATCACCAAAGCCGCGCTCGCGACCGACAGTTTCCTGTCCGCGGCATCCTTCCAGGAGACCGCGCGCGTGCTCACCGAAGCCGCGATCAAGAACAAGGTCGATCCGCTTATCGGTCTTAAAGAGAACGTCATTATCGGTAAACTCATTCCCGCAGGTACCGGCATGAAACGCTACAACAACTATTATCCCTATGAGGTCGCGCCCGCAGAGGACGCCGACGAAGAATAAGATCGAGCAAGGGGCGTAATTGCTCCTACAACCCGAATTATTCAATAGGATTAGTTGGTATAATTAAAACGGTAGTTTTGATTTAATATCGTGTTAGTTTGATTACTGTAAATGGTATGACTTTTGCTTGTGAAAGCAAGTGAAAGTCATACTTTTTTCAATCGAAGAAAAAAGTCGCGAGGACACTTGCGGCTGTGTCCTCCGCTTTGGCTACGAACAGTCCACCGGACTGTTCGCTTAACGCGTCGCGCTCGCAACGCTTTAAAGGTCGAGAATAGGAAATAGTAAATATACCACGCGACAATCGTGGCGGTAAACTTAATCGAAAAATCGAACGAGTAGCCTAACTGTTACCACGTCATTCAGAGCAAATGCGCAAGCATTTGCGTGGAATCCCCGACATGGAGCGGATAATAATCCAAATAAACCATGAATAGCAACGCATATCCCCTTAGGCACGAACGATCCGTCCTTACGTCATCCTGAGTTTACGGCGTTCGTGGGGCGTGAGGATCTCCGACATGGAACGGATAATCGACATTATAAAAAGGTTCCGCTAAAAATCTAACGCACCCTTTCCGTTTTTCCCGTCATTCAGAGCAAATGCGCAAGCATTTGCGTGGAATCCCCGACATGGAGCGGATAATAAACCTAATAAAAAGGGTAAAAACGTTCTTGTTGAAGGAGATTCCACGTCGCAACGGCATTCTTTTTTAGATCAAAACAATGCCTTTGCTCCTCTGAATGACGGTAATACGTAAGGGCTTCGTTCTATTTTAAATTCCTAACCGTATTTAAAGGCTCCCTTGTGTAAAGGGAGCTGTCGCGTAGCGACTGAGGGATTGTTAATCGAACGTACACTATTCATTTTACCTCGTCATCCTGAGGAAGTGCCGTTGCACGACCGTAAGGATCCCCGACATGGAACGAATAATTATCCCTATTCTCAACGACGGCGAGTTACAAAAATCCGTCGAATTTTCATTCCGGTATTGACAAAAAACGAAGTCGGGTATATAATATTACTGAAAACTGCCGACGGCAAACGTAATCAACCGCGGGCAAGGGGGCTATTATTATGAACAAAAAAATCATCGTTACGATCAGCCGCGAATACGGCAGCGGCGGCAGAGTTATCGGCAGAAAAGTCGCGGAAAAACTCGGCATCGCGTTTTACGACCGTAAGATAATAGAAATGACGGCGGAAAAGAGCGGGCTTGCGGTAAGTTTCATCGAGAACACAGAACAGAAAATCAAAAACAAGTTTTTGCATAACCTTGCGTTCGGCGGGTATTGCGCCGGCGCGGATTTCGCGTCCATGCAGTTATCGCTTCCCGACAAACTTTTTATCGCGACTTGCGATATTATCCGCCACATTGCGGACGAGGGATCCTGCGTGATAGTGGGGCGTTGCGCCGATTACGTCCTGAAAGACCGCAAGGACGTTATCGATATTTTCGTCTATGCCGACAAGGAATTCAAATGCAAGCGCGCGGTGGAAGAATACGGAATCGAGCCGGATAAAGCCGAGTCCGAAGTCGCGAAAGCCGACAAATACCGCGCAAATCACTACAATTACTACACGGAACGCAATTGGGGCGATAAGACGAATTATCATCTTTGCCTCAACAGCGGCTTTCTGGGTATCGACAAAACCGTCGACATCATCGTCGACGCGGTCAACGAATATCTCAAAGACTAATCGGTATTTCCGATTTAACGATTTAAATAAAAACGGGTACTTTCCGTTTATATCGTCATTCAGAGTAAAAAGGCAATCGGCCTATTCGGTCGATTGCCTTTTTGCGTGGAATCTCATACTATGAGAGCCGTAATTGCCCTTTTAATTACTAAACGTCGAGAATATCGTCCGGCGAGCAGTCGATAAAGTAACTAAAACTGCACAATTCTATAACTTGACAATCGAGTCGTTTATCGGGTATAATTATCGGGACGGGCGGGCGCGGAAGAGAAGTAACGCGTGAAAGCCGCGGTGCGGGAGAAGCAGCGCGCGGCGACGCCCGACCGAAAGACAAGGAGAACGGCAAAAATGTCAAATATCTGGCACGATATTGCGCCCGAAAGGATTACGCCCGAGGATTTCGTGTGCGTTATCGAGATACCCAAGGGCAGTAAGAAAAAGTACGAACTCGACAAGGCTACCGGCTATATTATTCTCGACCGTATTTTGTACACGTCCACGCACTATCCCGCGAACTACGGGTTTATTCCGAGGACGCTGGGCGACGACGGCGATCCGTTGGACGTATTGCTGCTGTGTTCGGAATCGCTCGATCCGCTCACGTTGTGCCGCGCTTATCCGATCGGCATGATTTCCATGATCGACAGCGGCAGGAACGATGAGAAAATAATCGCGATACCGTTTTCCGATCCGTCGTATAATATGTACACCGACATAAACCAGTTGCCGGCGCATATTTTCGACGAGATGCGGCATTTCTTTTCGGTCTACAAGAACCTCGAAGGCAAAGAAACCGCAGTCAAGGAATGCAGCGGCAGAGAAGACGCGATCGAAACCGTCAAAAACGCGATTGCCGCTTATAACAAAAAGTACGGTTATAAAGAGTAAGTTCACATTTTTATAATGATAATTACTTGTTCCATGAATGGGATTTCGCGAAACGAAGTCACGACCCTGCAAATCGGTGTCGTGACTTTGTTTCTCTGAATGACGTTAAAAGCCGTGGGTTACTCGTTCAATTTTAAAATTATAACGCATGGTTTCCGTTCTACATCGTCATTCAGAGCCTTACGGTAATCGCCCCGTATAGTAGGGAGATTACCGCAAGGCGTGGAATCCCCCGCATGGAGCGAATACTTA
>CAKQVV010000140.1 GCA_934277845.1 uncultured Clostridia bacterium | reverse complement strand
ACCGATGACAGTGCATTCCGCGCATCCGACACAAGTCCGACCGCAGGCGAGTATTCTTCGCCGTCCGATAAAAGCGCTGACACTTCGGACAACATCGAAGCGATTTTTTCCGCACCGAGAAAACGTTTGCGCTTTGTCGTAAGTTCTTCTTCCTCGCCCTGTTTCAAAGCCGCCTTTTTAATTTCATCCAACTGAAATTTGTATACGTCCAGGTTGCGTGCGCGCGATTTCGCGTCACCGATTTCTTCGCACTGCTTTTCAATTTCTTTTAGTTCGGCGTATTTCTCCGCAACCGCAATTTTCAGTTCGTTGATTTCTTTTCTTGCATAAAAATCAACAACTTTTATATGATTGCCGACGTTTGCAAGCGATTGATGCTCGTTTTGTCCGCAAATATCGACTATACTTCCGCCCAACGCCTTTAACATACTTGACGTTGCGCTTTTGCCATTGATCCGGATCTCGTTTTTCCCGTCTGCATTGAACTTTCGCAGTATGATAACGTCCTCGTCGCCGTCATCGAGATAGTCGGAAAAAGTCGCGCGAGTTTTATCGGTAACAGTAAAAACTCCTTCAACGAAGCCTGAATTTTCCCCGTACCGGAGCATAGTTTTATCATATCTTCCACCGACGAGCAAAGTAATACTGTCAACGATTATCGACTTTCCGGCACCGGTCTCGCCGCTCAAAATATTCAGTCGCTCGCCGAATTCAAGTTCGAGATTCGACACGAGTGCAAAGTTTTTTACGGTAAGTTTCGCAAGCATAACAGCCTCCGTTTACTCAAAAGCAATCTCTTTGAGTTGTCCCGCCATTTCTTCTGCCGCAGATTCATTACGAAGCACGGCAAAGACAGTATCGTCGCCGGCAACGCAGCCTAATACATGCTTGTTTTTAAGTCTGTCAACCATAGCCCCGGCTACACTGCCGCTACCGACTATCGTTTTTATTACGACGATATTTCCCGCATAATCGACAGATACCACCGAATGTCGGAACATATCGGTGAATTTCGATGCTATATTACTGTCGTTGCGTTCTCTCGTGTACCGCTGCTTTTTTCCGTCGGTACTGATTTTTACGAGTCCGAGTTCCTTGATGTCACGAGATACAGTAGCTTGTGTTACGTCAAACCCTGCTTTTTGCAGTTCGCCGACCAGTTCTTCCTGTGTTTCTATTTCATTCTCGGCAATCAGTTCCAATAGTTTATTCTGTCTTGCATTTCTTGCCATTCTTCGTTAATTCTCCTTTTCCGTCGTACTCCATTTATTCAATTTCGTGAGCAATTTTTTATAAAAGCCGTGGCCGTCGAGTCTTACAAACGAAACCGGCTTCTCGGCTTTACCGACAACAACGGCATCGTTCTTGTTCATACTCGCGCATGCCACCCCGTCGATAACAAGCTCCGCCTTACCGTTCGAGCATAGCGTCAATTCGGCAACGTCGGTTTCCGACACGACTATCGGACGAGAATGCAGCGAGTGCGAATTTATGGACACGAGGCTGAACGCCGCTACCCCCGGACTAAGTATAGGCCCGCCCGCACTAAGCGAATAAGCCGTCGAACCGGTAGGCGTACTGACAATAAAACCGTCGCAAAAATATCTGTCGACAAATTCTCCGTTGATTTTCACGTCGATTTCTGCCATACGCGAATCTGCCGCACGAAAAACTACAACATCATTGAGCGCAGAAAACCTTTTCCCTCCGATTTGCGCATAAATCAACGAGCGATTTTCGATTTCGTAGTTCCCGTCAATCAGCGCGGTAATCAGTTCGTCTATTCTGTCCGGCTCTTCTTCGGTTAAAAAACCGACGAATCCTAAGTTTAGTCCGGCGATAGGAGTATCGGTTTCGGCACAATACTTTGCTATTCTCAAAATAGTCCCGTCCCCGCCGACCGTAATCATAAAATCGAGTGAAATCGGTTTTTCGACGGAAAAATATTCGTTTGACGGTAGTTTTCCACGCATATCGGCATCGAGAACATACTCTACGCCGCGCCGATCAAGTATATCGATCAACGAACGCGTCACCGACAGATCGCTGTCTTTTCTCAAATTAGTAAAAACGCCTACTTTCAATCTACGCCTCCGCATCAGCCCGATATTCGTCGAAAACGACAAATATCCCGTCGCAAAGCACTTCCGAAATGTATAAAGTTTCAAAAAACTGCTTATATTATACAACTTTTTTAATGTTTATTCAACGATTTCAGCATATATTTTTATAATTTTTGCATAAAAGCCCGGTTGACTTTACTAAATTAAGTATAGTTTTTCATATAACCGACAGGTTTTAACATTGCCCGTCCTGACATTGCGTGATGTTGTAGTATCCGTCTTGTTTCGCATAATCCACAGCATACTCGTCGTAAAGAGTCTTTCCGACATATACTTGTCACGTACCTCTCATCCAGATACAGGACATCAATATACAAAGTTATATATCCATGCCGTATCGCTATGCTTCCTATGTGCTTCATGCAAGCGCTCTGCGTATTATTATTTTGTCCGGCACAACAATAACACCATTTCTTTGAAATTGAAAACTAGTCCGGTATAATACCGGACTAATTTTAACGCAATCGTTGAACGCCAATCCCCCGATACTCGTTACGCCATCGGGTATAGTCACACATCAACTTAATGCTATCGGAAAACGCGCCGTCACCGATTCTCGTTACATTTTCACCGTTATAAGTCGACGGTATAACTATATTGATCACTTATGTCGCTCGATTAATTTTTACCTCGTAAGAATCGTCGCTAAGGAACCTATATTTAATCGCTTCGTCGGATTACTTTACGGGCTCATCGTCGGCACCATCGACACCGCTATTATATCCCCAAACAACCTTAGTGCTACCATTTCCGCCAACCCAGTCAAAATCCCAACCGTTAGGTTGCTCTTCACACTCACAATAGATAGTCAGATTGCAATAATTAAACGCCGATCTACCGATACTTGTTACACTTTGCGGGATTATTACACTCGTCAACCCGACGCAGAACGAAAACGCGCTACCGCCGATACTTTTAACGCCGTTCGGGATATTTATGTTCGTTAAACTTTCGCATCGTTCAAACGCGCTGTACCCTATTTCAATTACGCTATCCGGTATCGTTACATTTGTTAATGCTCTGCAATTATAGAATGCACAAGCCCCGACACTTGTTACTCCGGACGGAATCGTTACGTCGGTTACAAAACTATTATAGAACGCTCTGGCGTTTATAAACCTCGTTTTTTCGTTTATATTGCAACTCTTAATATCTTTATTCTTTGCAGCAATTAGAACCAAATACGGATTATTCGCATTACCCGCATATAACGCGTTGCCGTATTCGGCGCATATTAAATTACATCCGCCGAACACCTTATCTCCGATACTAGTCAAACTATCCGGTAACGTTATGTTCGTTAATTTACTGCACCCACAGAACGCTTCACTTCCTATACGTTCCAGTCCATTCGGCAACACTATGTTCGATAGCCCGGTACAGTTCTCGAACGCTCCATATCCGATAGTCTTTACACCGCTACCTATCGTTACATTCGTCAGTCCGCTACACATAGAAAACGCATAGTTCTCGATAGTAGTTACGCTATCGGGGATCGTTATGTTTACCCATCCGCTCCAGCCGCTGAACGAACGTTCACCGATAACCGTTACGCTTTTTCCGTTATGCGTCGACGGAATTGCTAATTCGCCAATCGGGTCACTGGAGAATCCAGTCACCTTGTATGTGTCATCCGAAAGCAATTCATATTTTATTTCCCCCGGCTTTTTATCTACAATATCGTCACCATCATTGTCAGCATCTCCAAATATACTGCAAGCGGAAAGTGCAAATATTGAAATCGACGCAATGAACACTCCGAGCAGAATCATTCGCAATTTCTTTTTCATTATCCTTTCTCCTTTTCTATTCATTGTATACATTCTACCCCCCCCGATGAAAAAGTCAACTATTTTATATATGGTTTTACAGATTTTATTTATGTAACGATGTTTTTATACGCTTTTGCGGTTAGTAAGACTTTTATAAGGGTTTCGAAGCAATATTATTCACGAGCGGCAGCTCTCGCTCTGAGCGATAAAAAAACGACAAGTTTTTTGCGGTGCAAACCGCAATTACCGTGAGTTGTAACAAGGCGGCACCGAAAATAATGTAATTACTTGTTCCATGCAGGGGATTCCACGCGGGGTGCTTGTGCATTTGCTCTGAATGACCGTTATAAAAGTTATGCTACTCGTTAGATTTTAAAATTTAACGCGCAGTTTCCGTTTATAACGTCATTCAGGGGAGCAAAAGTCGAAACTTAAAATAAAACGTATAGTTTTAACTTCTTCCTCGTCATTCAGAGGAGTAAGGCATTGCCTCGGCTATTAAGAGGTTATGCCGTTGCAACGTGGAATCCCCCGCTATAAGAACGTTATTGACCTATGAAAAAAGAACGTCAAGCGGTTAACATGACGTTCTTTTAAGTTTGCACAATCGGGAGA
>CAKQVV010000139.1 GCA_934277845.1 uncultured Clostridia bacterium | reverse complement strand
CCTTAAATCCGTGAAGGCGAAGAATATGACGGTGGAAAAGAGCGATGCGGTAAAGGACGGATTTTTGCTTTCGGGCGACATGTTCGACCTTGACTTCACGTATTCGGCGATAGTCGATACCGTCCGCGAGCGCACGGAAAAAGACGTTGCGGACGAAATGTTCGGAGAGAAAAAATGAGAGTGCCGTATTCTTATGCAAACGCCGTGGCGATTTCCGCGCAAAAAACGCTGATACCGAAGAGCCGGTTTCTGGCGGCGGCGGAAGCGGATTCCGCGAGCGAAGCGATCGAAACGCTCACGGCGACCGGTTTCGGCAAAAACACGGAAATTGCGGACGCCGGCGAGTATGATAAACTGGTCGAAGCGGAAACGCTTGCGCTCAAAAAATTCATTTCCGAATATTCGAGCGGCGACGACGTAAAGTACTACTGTTTTCTGAAAAGCGATTTTTTCAACTGCGACGTGGCGATAAGACGTCTGTTCTTCGGTTACGGCGGCGAATACGCGTTTGACGGGACCGTCGGTACCGGGATTATCGAGCAATACGAGTATGCAAAAACAGGCAAAAGCGAACTTCCGGAGTACCTTGTAAAAGCGATAGACGCGCTCGTTGCGGTGGCAAAAAAAGAGGATTGCAGCGGCTCCGATCTTTCGGTACTGACAATGAAGAACTATTACGCCGCCATGCTGAAACTGATAAAACACCGGTTTATAAAAGGGCTTATCCGCGCCGAAATAGATTGCGGCAACATTTCCGCGTACTTCCGTTCGCCCGACCGCGAAACCGCGGAAAAGCAATTCGTGGACGGCGGCAAAATAGACAAGAACAAAATGTTGGTGATCTTAAGCGGCGATGCGTCGAAGATTCGTTCTGCGTTTATGTTCACGGATTATAAAGACGCGATAGAAGCGTGTCTGAAAGCCAAAGCGGACGGGAAACCTCTCGGCGCGTTTGAAAAAATCAAAGACGATTATCCCATGCAAAAATTATACGGCAAGCGTTACGCGTGCGAGGGCATAATCCCGGTGCTGCTGTATGCTGTGTACAAGCGCGCAGAGATAAGAAATTTCAGAACGGTCGTGTCGGGGCTTTTGGCAAAAGCGCCGCCCGAGGCGATTGCGGGGAGGTTAAGAGATGGCTATGTCGGCTGATACCGCTATACTCGCAAAGGGTGAAAGCGCGCTCGCGTTCAAAGCGGCGGGGGTGGACGCTTATACCGAAACCGATCCCGATAAGTTGCGCGTTACTTTCCGCAAACTTATCACGGAATACAAGGTCGTGTTCGTGACCGACGACGTTGCGTCCGAGATCGGCGACCTTATCGGGCGCACGCTCGAAAAACCTTATCCTATAGTAATACCCGTGCCGGACGAGGACGGTAAAAGCGAGTACGCGGAAAAGCAGATTCGCGAACAGACCGAACGCGCGCTCGGCGTAGATCTTTTCAACAAGTGAGAGAATTATGGTTGGAAGAATAGTTAAAGTTTCCGGTCCGCTGATCGTGGCGGAAAATATGTCTGACGTCAAGGTTTACGACGTCGTGAAAGTGGGCTACGACGAACTCATCGGCGAGGTCATAGAACTGCGCCGCGATCGCGCGTCCATTCAGGTTTACGAAGAAACGTCCGGACTGGGCGTGGGCGACAAGGTCGTGTCCACCGGCGAACCGTTGTCCGTCGAACTTGCGCCGGGCATTGTCGGCGGCATTTACGACGGCATACAGCGTCCTTTGGAGCATATCGTCGAAAAACACGGCGACCGCATTACGCGCGGCATCCACGTCGACAAGATCGACCGCGAGAAAAAATGGAATTTCGTGCCGTGCGTCTGTCCGGGGGATCCGGTCACGGCGGGCGACGTCATCGGTTACGTCAAAGAAACGCCCATCGTCGAGCACAAGATACTCGTGCCCTACGGCGTGAGCGGAAAAATAGAAAAGATAACGGCAGGCGAGTTTACCGTCACCGAAACGGTGGCAACGGTGAGCGAGAACGGCAAGACGAGAGAACTTTCGATGCTTACCCGCTGGCCGGTGCGCGTGCCGCGCCCGTACAAAGAAAAACAATCGCCCGACATGCCCATGGTCACGGGACAGCGCGTCATAGACACGCTTTTCCCGATTGCAAGAGGCGGCGTCGCGGCGGTACCGGGACCGTTCGGCAGCGGCAAGACCGTCGTTCAGCATCAGCTGGCGAAGTGGGCTGACGCACAGATCATCGTCTATGTCGGCTGCGGCGAGCGCGGCAACGAGATGACGGACGTTCTCAACGAATTTCCCGAACTGAAAGATCCGGCGACGGGCGAACCGCTTATGAAAAGAACGGTGCTCATCGCAAACACTTCGGACATGCCGGTTGCGGCGCGCGAGGCGTCCATTTACACGGGCATCACGATCGCGGAATATTTCCGCGACATGGGTTACAACGTCGCAATCATGGCGGACTCGACTTCGCGCTGGGCGGAAGCGTTGCGCGAAATGAGCGGCAGACTGGAAGAGATGCCGGGCGACGAAGGGTATCCGGCGTACCTTGCCTCGCGACTTGCCGAATTTTACGAGCGTGCGGGCATAGTGAAAGTGCTCGGCAGCGGCGATACCGTCGGTTCCGTTTCGGCTATCGGCGCGGTTTCGCCTCCGGGCGGCGATCTTTCCGAGCCGGTTTCGCAGGCAACGCTGCGCATAGTCAAGGTTTTCTGGGGTTTGTCCGCGTCGCTCGCGTACAAGCGTCATTTCCCGGCGATCGACTGGCTGATCAGTTATTCGCTGTATGCCGACCGCATGGCGGACTGGTACGACAAAAACGTGGGCGAGGATTTCGTCAGACTCCGCGCGTTCATCATGAACGTGCTGCAGGAAGAAGCCAACCTCGACGAAATCGTAAGGCTGGTGGGCGTGGACGCGCTGTCCTACCATGACAGAATGACGCTCGAAACCGCAAAGACGGTGAGAGAGGACTACCTGCATCAGAACGCTTTCCACGAAACAGATACCTATACTTCGCTCGCAAAGCAGTACAGAATGCTGAAACTCATCAAAAAATTCCACGACCTCGGCGTGGAAGCGGTGGACCGTTATGCCGACCTCGACGAGATCCTTTCGATCCCGGCAAAGGAAAAGATCGGCAGGGCGAAGTACATCGAAGAGAGTAATATAAACGATTTCGACGCGATCGAGGAGGAACTCGAAAGAGAGATGCGAGCGCTCGCCGGCGGAGAGGATAACAATGAATAAGGAATACAAAACCATAAGAGAAATCGTCGGACCGCTTATGCTCGTCGAGGGCGTCTGCGGCGTCAAGTACGACGAACTCGTCGAAGTAGTCGAAGAGAGCGGCAGAGTGCGTCGCGGCAAGGTGCTGGAAGTCAAGGACGACAAGGCGGTAGTGCAACTTTTCGAGAACACGCAGGGGCTGAAAATTTCCGCAGCCAAAGCAAAGTTCCTCGGCAGGAGCCTTTCGCTCGATCTTTCCGAGGACATGCTGGGCAGGGTGTTTGACGGCATGGGCAATCCCCGCGACGGCGGCGCGCCGGTTATCCCCGACAAGCGCATGAACGTCAACGGCGAGCCGATCAATCCCGCGGCGCGCGATTATCCCGACGAGTTTATTCAGACCGGTATTTCGGCAATCGACGGGCTTAATACTCTCGTCCGCGGACAAAAACTCCCGATATTTTCCATGAGCGGACTTCCGCACGCGGAACTCGCCGCGCAAATCGCGCGTCAGGCGAAGGTGCGCGGAAAAGACGAGAAATTCGCCGTCGTTTTCGCGGCTATCGGTATCACCTACGAAGAGGCGCAGTATTTCGTCGACGACTTCAAAAAGACGGGCGCGATCGAGAGAACGGTGCTGTTTACCAACCTTGCCAACGATCCCGCGATCGAACGTATCGCAACTCCGCGTATGGCGCTTACCTGCGCCGAGTATCTCGCGTTCGAGAAGGGTATGCACGTCCTTGTCATTATGACCGATATTACCAACTACGCCGAGGCGCTCCGCGAGGTTTCCGCGGCGAGAAAGGAAGTCCCGGGAAGAAGAGGTTACCCCGGTTATCTGTATACCGACCTTGCGCAGATTTACGAGCGCGCGGGCAGGATCCGCGGCAAAAAAGGCTCGATCACACAGATCCCGATCCTTACGATGCCCGAGGACGACAAAACGCACCCGATACCCGACCTTACCGGATACATTACCGAGGGACAGATAATTCTCTCGCGCGAACTGTACAAAAAGGGCGTAAATCCGCCTATAGACGTTTTGCCGTCGCTTTCCCGTCTCAAAGACAAGGGCATCGGGGACGGTAAAACGCGTGAGGACCATGCGGACACGATGAACCAGTTGTTCTCCGCCTACGCCCGCGGCAAAGAGTGCAAGGAGTTGTCGGCGATCCTGGGCGACAGCGCGCTTTCCTCTACCGACAAACTGTACGCAAAGTTTGCGGAAAACTTCGAGGAAGAATACGTTTCGCAGGGCTTTACGACCGACAGAACGATAGAAGAAACGCTGGATCTGGGGTGGAAACTCATGAGAATTTTGCCGAGATCGGAACTGAAACGTATCAAGGAAAAGTACATCGACAAATACCTCGATTGATTATTCCCGGCGGTTGACGCCGAAAGGTAAATGATATGGCAAGACT
>CAKQVV010000138.1 GCA_934277845.1 uncultured Clostridia bacterium | reverse complement strand
ACGTAAGACAGGCGAAGAACCTCGTCAGGAAGAACGGCGGCGACAGGATTCAACTTATTGCAAAGATCGAAAATCGTCAGGGCGTGACGAATATCGAAGAAATCCTCGAACTCAGCGACGGCATCATGGTCGCGCGCGGCGATATGGGCGTGGAAATTCCTTTCGAAGAATTACCGCACATCCAGAAAAACATGATCAAGCAGTGCTATCGCGCGGGGAAAAAGGTAATTACCGCCACGCAGATGCTGGAATCCATGATTCACAACCCGCGCCCGACGCGTGCCGAAATCAGCGACGTGGCGAACGCGATTTACGACGGAACTTCCGCGATCATGCTCAGCGGCGAAACCGCGGCAGGCAAATACCCCGTAGAGACTGTCAAAACCATGGCAAAGATAGCCGAAGAAACCGAAAAGACGATCAATTACAAAAAACGTTTCCGTGACTATGATTACAAGGTCGTCAATATTACCGACGCCGTGTCGCATTCGACCTGCGCGGCGGCGTTCGACCTCGGCGCGAAAGCGATAATCACGGTTTCGCAATCGGGTTACACCGCGAGAAAAGTTTCGCGTTTCCGTCCCGAGTGCGTGATAATCGCCGCCACGACTTCGCACAAGGCATACAACCAACTCGCGCTCAACTGGGGCGTCATGCCGTGCATGGCGGAAGTCCAGACTACTTCCGACGCGCTCTTTACCCACGCCGCGCGTTGCGCATTGAAAACCGGACTCGTGAGCGAGGGCGACCTCGTGGTACTCACCGGCAGTTCGGCGGTGGGCAAATCGGGCAATTCCAACACCATGCGCATAGAGAAAATACATTACTGAACGGCAGTCGCCGCAGAAAAGGAAAAGAAAATGTACGAAATTCTTATCGTAGAGGATGAATATAAAATCGCGCGTTTCGTGTCGCTCGAACTCCAGCACGAAGGTTACGGCACGACGATCATCGCCGACGGCAGGGAAGCGCTCGACGCGGCGCTCGGCAATGATTACGACCTCATCGTTCTCGACGTAATGCTCCCGTCGCTGAACGGCATAGAGATTCTCCGCAGACTCCGTCAGACAAAGGATACGCCGGTCATTATTCTCACCGCGCGCGATCAGGTCGTCGACAAAGTCGCCGGGCTGGACATCGGCGCAAACGACTACATGACCAAGCCGTTCGCGATAGAGGAACTGCTTGCCCGCATCCGCGCAAACTTAAAGAAGAAAACCGACGTTTTCGAACTGGGAAAACTCAAAATCGACGTCAGTTCGCACGTCGCGACCTACGACGGCAATGCGCTCGATCTCACGAAAAAGGAATTCGATCTTCTCGTGTATCTCGTCGATCATCGCAACAAAGTGGTTTCCCGCGAGCAGGCGCTCGACGCCGTGTGGGGGTACGACTTCATCGGCAACACCAACGTGGTCGACGTGTACGTCCGGTACCTCAGGAGTAAGATCGACGACGCTTACGGCGTGAAACTCATCGAAACCGTTCGCGGCTTCGGTTACGTTATCAGATAACCTATAATGTAAGGAAAGGAAAATCCGTGGCGGAAGAAAAGAAAGAGAAAAATTTTGAAGAAGTCGAGGAAACGCTTGAAGAACTTCGCGACGAGAAAAAACACGGCGAAAAGAAGTCGGGATTCGGGAAGTTTCTTTCTGCGGTCGCCGCGCCTTTCCGAGCGTTCGGCTCGAGCGTAAAAAAACTTCTTCGCAAGATTCGCATACCGATAACGGCGAAAACCACGCTGATTTACACGCTGTTGTATTCGATCGCGGCGTCGCTTCTCGGCGTGTTTATCGTGCTGTCCGTCGAAAATCGTTTCACCGAACTGGGCATCGCCGACGACGGATACATGCTCGTGCTGAAAATCACCGTCGCACTCGTCATAATATTGTCTGTCATCGTGGTCGCGGCGCTCGGGAGCCTTGCCAGCCGCGCCATGCTGTCGCCTATACGCAAGATCATCAGGAAGATAGACAAAATCAGCGCGGACGACCTCAGCGCGCGTATCGACGACGTGGACAGCAGCGACGAACTACGCGAACTCACCGATCGGATCAACGCCATGCTCGGCAATCTCGAACAGTCGTTCGACCGTCAGAAAAAGTTTGTTTCCGACGCAAGTCACGAACTCAAAACTCCGATCGCGGTCATTCAGGGTTATTCGGGACTATTGAAACGCTGGGGCAAGTCCGATCCCGAGGTGCTGGACGAGGCCATCGACAGCATCGCGAGAGAAGCGGATAATATGAAACGCATAGTCGAGCAACTTCTTTTGCTCGCGCGCATCGGCAGGTACATGCTCAATCCCGAGGACATCAACGTAGGCGACGAAATAGAAAAGACTATCGACGGCTATGAACTCGTTTGTAAAACTCATTCGTTCGCGCTCGAAACCGAGCCGGGCATTATTGCGCTGGCAGACAAAAACCTGTTTACCGAGTGTATCCGCGCGGTCGCCGACAACGCGATCAAGTATTCGGACGAGAATACCACGATCAGATTCACGGTGCACGCCGACGATAGTTATGCCGTGATCAAGATAATCGACAGCGGCAAAGGTATTTCGCCGTCCGATCTGCCGCATATATTCGACAGATTTTATCGTTGCGACAAATCGCGCGGCAGGGACAAGCACAGCAGCGGACTGGGGTTGACGATCGCCAAGTCCGCCGTTGAAATGATGAACGGCACCATCGAGGCGGAAAGCGAGCAGGGAGTAGGCTCGACTTTCACGTTGCGATTCCCGTTAAAGGAGAAAAAATCATGAACAGACGTTATGCAGTGCTTTGCGACTACGGACTGGACGACGCTTGCGCCACGATTTATTTGCTGGACAACGCCGGAAACGGCGACCGTTTCGATATTTTGCCTGTCGGCGGCAACAGCGAAGCGAACGCAGCCTATCGTAACGCGCAAACGCTGATCGCCGAGTACGCGCGCCGCGGCGGCAACGCAGATAACGTCCGCATTGTCGATACGCGGGACCTCGAACAGCCGTGGGCGAAACTTCCGAGCATACACGGCGAGGACGGCATGGGCGATCTTTTTACGCCCGCCGTTTCCGTTGTTCCGGTAATTAACTTTTCCGACTGGCTGGAAGAGAATACCGATCCGCTTTATGTCGTGTCGCTCGGACCCTGCACCGTAACCGATATTATAATGAAAAACGCGAGAGTGGAGAACCTGCTTATCATGGGCGGCTGCGTCGCCGAAATGCCCAACTTTCACGGCTACGAGTTCAATCATTATCTCGATATACCTGCGTTCAACGCATGCACTCGTTATCCGCACGTCGTTGCCACGCTGGACAGTTGCCGCACACCTAAATTCAATCTCGCGGGCAAACGTTTTACGGACGGATCGCTTTTGTCGACGCTTCTCAATCGTTCGATCGAACTCGCGACCGCACGGCATCCCGATAATTGCTATGTTTATGATTATATCGCCGCGCATTACGCCGTGCGCTCCGATCTTTTCACGATCGAACAAGTCGTCGACGGCGAAGGTAACCTTCTAAACGAACTGAAAGTAAAACAGTAAATATAATAAAAAGGTCGGATAAAACTATAACGCGCAGGTTTCGTTTTTATTCGTGAGCGGGGGGATATAAATCTAGGCTTCCCCCTCGGGGGAAAGCAAGAACAAAGTCGCGTGCATTTTTTGTGTTTCACCGTCATTCAGAGCAAATGCGCAAGCACCCCGCGTGGAATCCCCGACATGGAGCGAAAAATTGACCGAAGAAAAAAGTTTAATAAATTATAACGCGCAGTTTCCGTATTCCCGACGTCATTCAGAGAAAATGCGAGAGCATTTTTGTGGAATCCCCCACATGGAACGGATAAATAACCTTATAAAAACTCCCTAACACCTCGGTTTCAGCGTAAACCGAGGTTTTGTTATAAAACCGTCGATAATTTCCTGTATCGTTATAAATAGTTTGCATTCGTATCGCGTGCATTGCAAATTCCGCATTGACAATCGTCGTAAAGCGTTTTATATAATACATTCAACGAAAAAGTTAGTGAAATTTTTGAAAATTGCCTGTTTTTAGTTGCATTTGTCGAAAAACAGAGTATAATAAACATTGTTGAAGATAGGGACTATGTGCGTTCGCTTGCCCGAATATTCGATACTGTGTTAAAAAACGCGCCGTCCCGGCTTTGACGTCGGTCGATTGCGCGTATTTTTTATGTCGCAGAATGACGGGAACAAATGAATTCCGCGCCTTGGAACCAACGCTCGGGTGCGGATAAGCGGTAAGAGGGGAACGTCGTTCTCTTTCTGGAAAGGTGAACGCCGGAGTTAAAAAACTGCTCCGGCTTTGGCATTTCTCAAGAAAGCAGCGATAAATTTGTCAAATCTAGGGTTAGTTAAACTAACCCTGACGTAAAAAAATTTTTGCCGCGACTTTGCCGTGGCGAGAGAGGTGTTTATGAACGTTTTAATGTTTGCGGCGGAATACATCGGCAACGACAACGGAGTCCTCATCGGATCCCTGCTGATGTCTTTGCTGTGTATCGCGGGTGTGGCGGTTATTGCCGTTGCGTCCGTTTTGTACGTTAAGCGGGGCGTGAAAGAAGCCGCCGTGACTGCCGCCGAAAAAACGGATGACAAGGAAAAAGTAAAGGAATCTGCAGTCGAAGAGCCTGCACCCGAGCCGGTAGCCGAAGAAACCACCGAACCCGCGGTCGAAGAGCCTGCACCCGAGCCGGTAGCCGAAGAA
>CAKQVV010000137.1 GCA_934277845.1 uncultured Clostridia bacterium | reverse complement strand
GTCCTAAGCTGTGGAAAACGCTTGCCGGAAAAGCCCTGAAAAGCGCGTCGCTCATGTTCTACAACGACAATGCGGTACGCAGCGCGTTTGAGAAAATCGGACTTGAAAAGGAAGAAACGCAAGGGTACTACCACTTCGGTTGCAACTGGGCGGCACCGGGACTTGACGCGAACTGGATGCAGGGCGGACCGAAAGCGATAAAATACGTTGCCGCGCCGAGAACGCCGGAAGAGGACGAGATTATCCGTTTGCCGTACATGCGTTCGCCGGGCGCACACGATCACCCCGAACTTTTCATGGAAGTCCTCGAAAAACTCGCCGGAGACGAAGCCAGCGGCAAAGCCGTTACGATCGAAGATTTTTACGACGGATTCTTTGAAAAATCGGCGGCGTTTGTCGACAAAAAACTCGCCGCGCTTCATACCGATCTCATGGTGAGAAAACGCGCGCCGTCATCGGTGCTCAACCTTACCGACTGTTTTTTGCGTACTTCGACAGAACGCGCCGAGTGCTTTTCGGCGAGCGCGAAGTACCACTTCGAGTTGCACGGTTTCCGAATGTTCGGTACGGTCGCCGACTGCTTTATCGTGGTCGATACGCTCGTTTTTCGCAAAAAACTCATCACTCTCGGCGAACTGCTCAAAGCCGTCAAAGCCGATTTCGCGGGTTACGAAGACGTACTGGGACTTATACGAAAAGTACCGAAGTACGGCAGCGACGATATGCTTGCAAACGAGCATGTCCGTCGACTCGTGACCGGATTCAACTCGATCATATACGAAAAGAATAAGCCGTATTTCGAGAAAGAAGGCTTATTTCTGGAACCGTGCATGCAGAGCGACACCTGGCATCTTAAACTGGGCGAGAAGTACGGCGCGACCGTCAACGGCAGACGTGCCGGCAAACCGTTCTCGCAAAATACCAACCCGAGTCCCGGTGCGGCTGTAAACGGCTTGACCGCGGAACTCAATTCGCTTCTGGCGATGCCTTACGGAGAACTCACGTCCGGCGCGCTCAATCTTGACGTCGAACCCAAAGCGTTTGCGGGCGAGGCGGGGCTTAAAAACTTCGCGGCAATCCTCGGCTCATACTTTAACCGCGGCGGATTGCACGCGCAGGTCAGTTCGGTTAACGTAGAAGATTTGGAGGACGCTATGCGCGATCCCTCTTCGCACAGAGATTTAAGAGTGCGGGTGACGGGATACAGCGGCATATTCACGGACATTTGCGAAAGATTACAAAAAGATATTATCGGGAGAATGAAAAATGAATAAAGTAAAACTTACAAAAGACATAACGGTTTCGTCCGTGTGCCTTGGCGCAATGAACTTCGGCACGACCACCGACGAAAAGTCCGCGTATGCCGTGCTCGACGCGTATATCGCCGCGGGCGGCAACTTTGTGGACACGTCGAACAACTACGCGCACTGGGCGGGCACGGGCGACGAGAGCGAAACGCTGCTCGGCAAATATTTCCGCGAGCGCGGCAACCGCGATAAACTTATTGTCGCGACGAAAGTGGGTTTCGACCGTCACGGCGAAGGGGCGGGACTTAAAAAAGAACAGATCGAGTACTGGATCGACGAAAGCCTGAGAAAACTCGGCACAGATTATATCGACCTTTACTACGCGCACACCGACGACGTGCACACGCCGCTCGAAGAAACTATGGCAGCGTTTGATTCGCTCGTTAAAAAAGGCAAAGTCCGGGCACTCGGCGGCAGCAATTACGACACCTGGCGATTTATGGAAGCCAACGCCGTGGCGAAAGAACACGGCTATGCCGGGTACGAAGTCATGCAGCAACGCTTTTCGTACCTTGCCGAGCGCGGCGACGTCAAGCCGAAATACGCGTTCAACGAGTTCACAAGCCGCGAAAGATTGCGTTATCTCGCGGCGAAAAATATTCCGCTGGTGGCGTACTCGTGCCTTTGCAAGGGCGGCTATGAAAACCCCGACCGCATGCCCGCGACCTGCGTCACAGGCGCGCGCCTCGACAAGATCCGCGAGTTCGCAAAAGAAAGAGGCGTAAACGTCAGCGCGGCGGTGGTGGCGTACCTTACTTCTCTCGGTAAAGCCGACGGTATGCCCGTCGTGATTCCGCTTTTTGCGTCGTCAAGCCCGTCTCATTTCATCGAGAACCTTCGCGGCGCGGATATAGAAATCGGCGAGCAAGAACTCGACGCGCTCATCAACGCATGAAAACGCCGCTCGTATTCGACATAAACCGCGGCTCGACCGTTGACGGACCGGGCGTGCGCACGACGGTGTTTCTGAAAGGCTGCAATCTCGATTGTTTCTGGTGTCACAACCCCGAGGGTAAAAGTCCCGAAAAGCAACTCGCGTTCTTTACGGAAAAGTGCACGGGTTGCGGAACCTGCGTCCGGGTTTGCAAAGAAGAAAAATGCGACGTGTGCGGAACCTGCGCCGAGTTTTGCCCGGAGTCTGCGCGGAAAATTTACGGTCAATCGACGACGACGGACGAACTCGTCGGAATTATCGCACGCGACAAGCCGTTTTACGACTCGACGGGCGGCGGCGTGACGATCTCGGGCGGGGAGTGCATGCTGTACCCGGATTTCGTTACCGTCCTTGCGGGAAAGTGCAAAAACATCGGCGTTTCTGTCGCGATAGACACCGCCGGCAACGTGCCGTACAAGTCGCTGGAAACGGTTTTGCCGTTTGCGGATCTGTTTCTCTATGACGTAAAGGCGATCGATCCCGCGCTTCACAAAAAGGGCACCGGCGCGGACAACGCGCTCATTCTCGAAAACCTCGACAGGCTTATTTCGGACGGAGCGAAAGTTATTGTCCGCACGCCCGTGATTTCGGGATTTAACGACGGCGACGAGCAAACCGCTATCGACGCTTATCTTAAAGCGCGCGGTCTTACAGCCGAAAAACTTCCGTACCACGCGATGGGCGAGAGTAAGTTAAAAGCGCTTGCCGACGGCAAAAAATTCTCTCCGCCGAAAAGATAAAAGATATAACGAAAACCCGCTGTCGTAAATCCCGGCAGCGGGTTGTTTTTATGTTTTTAACGTCATTCTGTGTGCGCGGTTTTCCTTGCGCGTGAGAATACCGACATGGAGCGAATAATTGTCCCGACTATATTTTCTTTTTAATGTCGTCCGGCAAAAATTCGAGCGTTTTTTTCGCCATTTCCGACACGGAAACGGACGAGTAGCCCTCGAGCGAACTTTCCAGCGTGTCGCCGATGCGATCAGTCCACTTATTCGGCATTGCATTTATTCCCAGCATTACGCCCAGAATCGAGCCGGCTGTCGCGCCGTTGCAATCGGTGTCGAAACCCGCGCCCACCGCGAGGCAAACGGTTTTGCCGTAATCGCCGTCGCCGTAGAGAAGCGCCGCCGTCACGATCATTACGTTGGGGATAGTGTGCGTCCAGCCGTGGCCGTTGGTTTCGTCGTAATGCGAGCGAATCATGTCGATGCAATCGTCCGCGGTTTCGCCGCGTCTGTACGCCGCAAGCACGGCGGCGACACCCTCGTAAAGCCGGCTTGTTTTCGGGACGGTACTCAAAGCGGCTTCGATTATTTGTTCGGGGCTGTCGAGCGAAAAAGCCGCCGATATCGCCGCAGCCGCCCACATCGCGCCGTAAACGCCGTTCTTGACGTGAGAGATTCTCGCGTCGCGATAAGCCATGTCCGCGGCTTGTTCGGGATTGCCGGGATTGACATACCCGTAAAAGTCGGCACGTATTTCCGCACCGATCCACTCGCGGTAAACGTTTTTGTATTCGCCCGATGCCGGCGGGCGATAACCGTCGATCATGTTTTTGTATGCGATACGCTCGGCAGTGCAGTACGGCTCCATGGTTTGCAGTTTCAGCCAGGCTTCACCTGCGTTCGCGGAAGTGAAATCTCGCCCGTAACGACGCAGGATCTCATAGCCCATTATCGTGTAGTTGGTGTCGTCGTCGGTCGGCATGCGTCCGAAATCACGCGGATACAGCCTTGATTTAAGAGGGAAAGTAATGCCGTCGAAAGTCGCGTCGGTAAAGTCGTCCGCGTCGATATAGCGCGAGAGCGGGTAGTTTTCGGTGCGGCGAAGCACCGTGTCGAGTTCCGATTTACGGATTCCTTCGACGGGTTTTCCGAGGAAGCATCCGCAAACTCTGCCGAACCAGCCGCCCGCGATTTTATCCGCAACGAAAGCAGGATTAACGGGCAAAGTTTTCGCGCCGCCGGACAGCCGCTTTATCGACTCGAGGTCGTTCGGCTCAATATAATGATAATCGCTTCTTTGCGGCAGCGTACCCACGAGTTCGAAAATCACGTCGGCTATTTTCTTTTTATATTCGTCGTTCGGCATCGTCGCAACCGCGTCAAAAAGAGCGCGGTATTTTTCTATGTCTTTGCCCTCGTCAAAGCATTGCATATATTCGACGGGCATCGTCTTGAAATAGAATTCCCAGTCGTGAGCGTTCTCATAGTCCGGGACGTAATACTTGCCCGTCCGACCGTAATCTTCGCCGGTTTCGTCGCGGCAAAGTCCGTCCAGCGACGCCGAAAAGAGATCGGCAATCGCCACGAGTTTGTCTATCGACGGAAAACTTGCGCCCGATTCCCACTTTTGCACGGATTGTCGCGTTACGTCCAACTTTTCGGCGAGTTGTTCCTGCGTCATTTTTCTCGACATTCTCAATGCCGTCAATTTTTCGGAAAACATATTTTTCTCCTTGTTTGCCGGATATTCGATATAACAATTATAAC
>CAKQVV010000136.1 GCA_934277845.1 uncultured Clostridia bacterium | reverse complement strand
CTTCGCTTATTCAAATCGTCGGGGCAATTCCGCGACGAAAAGCCGAACGCTTACTATATGAAAATGGCAGAAAACGGCTTGAAATTCATTGCAGACAAACGGAGTGCTTTCGGCGGAGCAAACGAAACGGGTGGCTTTACAAAAGGCAAAGTCGGTATCAATTCAAAGAGGTAAGAACAAAAGTACGGATATGGTTCAGGACATATACACAACGGAAAGGAAGTATAAAATCATCTACGCCGATCCGCCTTGGCAGTTCAGGACGTATTCGGCAAAAGGACAAGGGCGGAGTGCGGAAAAACATTATCCGACGATGCCGAAAAAAGAGATACAAGCGTTGCCCGTGTCCCGTATCTGTGAGAAAGATTGCGTACTGTTTTTATGGGTAACAGCGCCGTGCCTTATAGAAGGAATAGAACTTATAAAGGCTTGGGGATTTACATATAAAACGGTCGCTTTCACTTGGATAAAAAAGTGCAAACGAGCAGACAAAATATTTACCGGAATGGGATATTACACTCGCTCTAATGCCGAATACTGCCTGATTGCAACAAGAGGAAAAGGACTAAAACGCATAAGCCGTTCTGTTTCATCTGTCATTATGACTCCCATAGAAGAGCATAGTAAGAAACCTGACGAAACAAGAAAACGGATAGAAGCGTTGTACGGCGATGTGCCGAAGATAGAGTTGTTTGCAAGACGGCAGGCAGATAATTGGGACTGTTGGGGCAACGAAGTATAAACATAAAAAACATAAGGAGCAAAAAAACATTGAAAGAAAGAAACTTCAAATTCAGAAAAAGTTATGCGGAAGTTATCCGCGTAATGGACGACAAACAGGCAGGCAGATTTATCAAAGCGGTGTCGGATTACGTCTTTGACGGGAGAGCATACGACGGCAACGACACGGCAATCAAAAGTGCGTTTACGCTCGTAAAAGTATCTCTCGATGGAGATAAAGCCGACAGAGAAAACGGCAGACGCGGCGGTATCAAGAGCCGTGAGCTTCGTAAGGCAAAGGAAGAACAGCCGAGCGTTGCAAGAGTAATCGCAAGCGGTATCGTTGCGAGCGAAATGCTGAAAAGTATTCTTGAAGGCAGAGAAACACCGTCTGACGACGATGGGGATACCACTGAAAATTGTTTGGGCAGAGAGGACTTTTAGCAAGCAGGATAAGGATTTTCCAAACTATCGGAAAATCGCAGAGTTGAACAAGTCGGAAACCGACTTTTCAGGGAGGTGATAACAATGGGAAGAAAAATGAAACTCGACGGCAACTGCGGCAGTAAATTCATTACGATTGACGACGAAAAGAAGTGGGCGTTAATCCGAGAGATAGCGACGGTTGACAGATACAAAAACAGTTTTAACGCCATCGTCAACGACGCGCTGATGTTCGGACTACCGGAACTGCACAGACGGCTTTTCGATAAAGTCGAAATCGACGGCGAAGAAAAAACGGTCAGCGTTCCGAGAGAATACAGCGAGGACGCGTTGTACTTTGAACTCGTCAGACTTATGCGTGAAAACATTGCAAATCAGGTGGTGCTGAAACGATTGGTCTGTTCCATATTCAATCTTCTTGCCGTATGGGGCGAGGGTGCGAGAATGGGCGAAGCGTTCAAAAAAGGTTTTCTCAAAGACACGCCGGACTTCATCGTAAAGGAAGAAGCGCGGCTGCTGAAAGAAGCGGGGAGGTAAGAACATAGGAAACAATCAACCCGTCGTATTCAACATACAGTACACGCCGTATCGGTTGCCGAAAAATGCAAGCGGGCTTGAAACGGAAGCCCACAGAGCGGAACGCTCGTTCTTCGATATGACGGGCAACACGAACGTGTACGACTACATCACGACGGAAGGAAAAATTATGGGAAAGAAGTCGGGCAGAATTACCGCGCTCGAATACTTGCAAAAGTCAACGGGCGTATTCAACGGCGACGGTCTTATCTCACAGGAAAAGATAGCCGAGATGAAAGAACGGCTGAAAAATAACAAGGGCAACATTTGGCACGGGTTTATCTCTCTCAACGAAGAACAGTCGCACAAGATCGACACGCCCGAAAAATGTATCGGTCTGATTAAGCGGACGTTCGGAGAGTTTTTAACCGACGCAGGGTTCAACAAAAAGAACATCGACCTGATGTGCGCGTTGCACTTGGACAGACCGCACCATCTGCATATTCACTTTGTCTTTTGGGAGAAAGAGCCGACGTATAAGTCGAAAAAGGACGGAACGCTCGACTACCGAAGAAAAGGCAAAATCAAGATGGAAGCCATCAACAATCTATTCGTCCGAACAGGACTTTACATAGATGAAAACAGGGACAGGCTTTTTAACACGAGAGTGGAGGCGATTCGCGCGCTTAGGGGTATGACTTCCGTAAAAGCGGCAATGGGCAGTAGCGATGAGATAAGAAAGGAGATTTTATCGCTTGCAAAAGACCTGCCGAAAACGGGCAGGCTTTCCTACGGCAGTAAGGATATGGAAGCATACGTTGGGCGGGTAGATAAGATAGTCGAAATGCTGATCGGCTATGACGGGAAAGCGCGGCGTTCGCATTTGCGGTTCTTGGACGAACTCGAAAAGCACAAGCAAGCGATTAAGAACATTTGCGGGACACCGTTTGCGTTCACGGACAGGAACGTAAAGGTTGAAGAAGTGGAACGGGACTTGCCAAAGTACCATAACAAAATCGACGAAAAAACGCTGTCGATTATAGAGGATATAGAAGCCGACTATAAAAGGCGGCAAGGAAATCTCGTTCTGAAACTCGCAAAATTTATCAAGCCTGAAATTTACGAGAAGCCGAGATACGGAAAAACGAAGCCGAACGATAAAAACCATAAACGGCGTTTAGCAATGTCCCGCCGAAAAATAAAGTCGTTGTTCGGAAAATTTCTCTCATCGTTCGGTAGCGAAAGCGAACTCTTGGAAAGAGATTTTTCGCACCGCTTGCAGGATATTGAAAAGGAAATGGAAGAACAACGCAAAAAGGAAAACGGAGAATACAAGGAGGTGAACTATAAAGATTGAACAGAAAAGATATAACAAGGCACAAAAAGAGAAAAAAGAATAAACTCAAACTTCTGTTTTGGGGAATACTCTTCGCCTTTGTAGCCGTTCTCGTTATGTACCTGTTTTCACTCGGCGGGAAAAGCATAGGCGAGATATTAAGCTACAAAAACTATTGGCTTTCCGTCGGCGTGGCGAACGGCTTGATACTCATAGGGTATCTGATGATGTATCGGGTAGACGCGCAGAACATCGCGCTTAACGAAAACGACTTGGAAGATACCGAATGGCTGTCGGTGAAAAGGCTTAAAAAACTCAAAGAATTTCAGGTTTACGACTATAAATCGGCAGAGGAAAAGACGGACGGTATCGTCATCGGCGCGGAGAAAAAGGGCGGAAGCGTTGAAGTAATAACGACAAGTCAGTTGCACGCTTTAATCGTCGGCACGACGGGTAGCGGTAAAACAACGGGCTTTGTCGATCAGAATATAGCGGTACTCGGTAAAAGCAAGGGTAAACCGTCAATCGTCATAAGCGATCCGAAAAAGGAGCTGTACGAAAAGCACGCGAGAACGCTCGAAAAGGAGGGATACAAAATATCCGTGTTGGATCTGCGCGAACCGTATTCGTCGGAGAGATGGAATCCGATGAACGTGCTTCTTCGCCGTATCAGGCTCGTGAAAGACCTTGAAAACAACTTACAGCAGAAAGACGGCAAGTATTACGGCGCAGGCGAAGTGTTCCTATCTTACAGGGACGCGAGAACGCGTATGCAGGAACTCAAAGACGAAATATACGAAAACGCACAAGACCTTGTATATACGCTTTGCCCGGTGCAGAACAGAGATCAACCGACTTGGGAACAGGGCGCGAGAAACCTTATCTTCGGTTTCGTCCTTGCAATGTGCGAGGACTGTATAAAGGGTAAAATCGACGAAAGCCAACTCGTGCTTTTTAATGTCTATCACAACATCACGAAGTATTGTTCGGAAGATACGACCGCACTTCGCAATTATCTTATCGAGGGACGCGACGAGTTTTCCAAAGTCAGAGGCTTGGTAAATACCGTGCTTATCACTTCGGACAAAACGCTTACTTCGTATCTTTCGGAAGTGAACAGTTATATGCAACAACTTTCCGACGACGGCATTATGTCTATGACGAGCGAGAACGATTTGGACGTCGTGAATATGGACGAAAGCCCGAACGCGGTATTTATTATCGTGCCGGACGAAAGATTTACAAGACACCGTTTCGTAACGCTTTTCATTACGCAGATGTATAAAGAACTCGTAGAAAAGGCAAATCTGAACCTACGCCGAAACCAAACGGAAACGGCAATTCTGAAACGCAACACTTACTTTGTGTTAGACGAGTTTGCGAACCTTCCGAAATTCGAGAATATCGAGGGAATGGTAACGGTAGCGCGTTCGCGCGGCATACGGTTTTTGTTTGTGTTGCAGTCGTATTCGCAACTGACCGCAAAGTATGGCAGGGATGTGGGCGACATCATAAAGACAAATTGCAACGTCAAAATTTTTATTGGCTCGGACGACAGCGAAACCCGAAAAGAGTTTTCTGAACTTTGCGGGCAGAAAAAGATCAAGCAGTTTTCGGTGAATACCAACGCGGACAACCCCGCAAGCAGTAATACGGGTGCAACGCTTCAACCACTTATTTCGGTGGGTATGCTTGAAAGATTGAACGGCGACGAGAAAGGCGACGCGATTGTTTCTGTCAGAGGTTATGAACCGATATGGACGGTGTTCACGCCGTC
>CAKQVV010000135.1 GCA_934277845.1 uncultured Clostridia bacterium | reverse complement strand
GGCTGTTGATCAATAAGAAAAACGTGCTTGTCGCGCTGTTCACGGATAATACCGTCGCGCCGCTCGGACTTATCCCGACGAAAGAGAGCGATACGACCGTGTCCGAACTGGTGTTCGGGGACGGCGACGGTATAACGATCGGTCCGTTCGACCGCAATATTACCGCCGTAACCGTGCCGTATTCGCACCTTGGCACGGCGATCACGAGGATAGGGAACGGCGCGTTCCGGGATTGCGTCAGTCTTGCAAACGCGGATATAACGGGCGGAAGCATAAATATCGGCGGTTACGCGTTTTCGGGTTGCGTCGCATTGCGTTGGGTAGTCCTGCCCGCAAACACCGAAGTTTATTACGGCGCGTTCGAAGGCTGTACGTTGCTGTCTAAAGTGTTTTACAAAGGCACGCCGGACGAATGGCGACGTTGTTTCGTCGCAAACGGAAATGATATGTTAGTACGCGCAACCATATACTTTTATAGTGAAAACGCTCCGACCGTCGCCGGAAACCACTGGCATTACATCGACGGCGTACCGACCGTGTGGTAATACGGAATGAATGATAGTCGCTTCGCGCGGATTAAGGATAAACAGTTGTTCCATGCAGGGGAGTCCGCGTCGCAGTTCTATTTTCCTATTAGGGAATAGGAACTACTCCTCTGAACGACGAGACAAAACGTAGGCTGCTCGTTCGATTTAAAATTTAACGTTCAGTTCACGTTTATTGTCGTCATTCAGAGCAAATGCATAAGCATTTGCGTGGAATCCCCGACATGGAACACGGAATTATCTTTATAAACAAAAAAGCGGTTTAACGAGCGTTCGTTAAACCGCTTTTAATTATCCGAAATTTATTTACCGCGTTATCACTGCGGACCTTGCGCGAGCATAGCGTCGGCGACCTTGATAAAGCCCGCAACGTTTGCGCCCACGACGAGATTGCCTTTCTTTCCGAAGCGTTCGGCGTTTATCGCGGCATTGCGGTAAATATTGACCATGATGCCGTGCAGTTTGTGATCGACCTCTTCAAAAGTCCAGCTGAGCCGCTGGCTGTTCTGACTCATTTCGAGCGCGGAAGTAGCCACGCCGCCGGCATTCGATGCCTTGCCGGGAGCAAACAGCACGCCGTGCGACTGCAAGTATTCCACCGCGTCGGGATAGGACGGCATGTTCGCGCCTTCCGCAACCGCGACGACCTTGTTCTTCACGAGATCTTTCGCGTCGTCGAGATCGAGTTCGTTCTGCGTCGCGCAGGGAAGAGCGACGTCGCATTTGACCTGCCAGACCTTGCCGCTCGTGTGGTACTCGGCGCCCGGACGATAGTTTTTGTATTCGGCGAGTCTGCCGCGCTTGACTTCCTTGATTTCCTTGACGGCGGCGAGATCCACGCCCTCTGGATCGAAAATCCAGCCGGTGGAATCGGAAAGCGTGACGACCTTCGCGCCGAGCGCAGTGGCTTTTTCCGCCGCGTAAATCGCGACGTTGCCAGCGCCGGACACGACCACGGTCTTGTCTTTGAGCGAACTGCCGGCGTGATTGAGCATTTCTTCGGTGAAGTAAACGAGTCCGTAACCGGTCGCCTCTTTTCTCGCCAGCGAGCCGCCGTAGGTCAGCCCCTTGCCGGTGAGCACGCCTTCGTAAAGACCGGTGATGCGTTTGTATGTGCCGTAAAGGTAACCGATTTCGCGCGCGCCTACGCCGATATCGCCGGCGGGAACGTCCTCGTCCGCGCCGATATATTTATAGAGTTCGGTCATGAAACTCTGGCAGAAACGGAACACTTCGTTGTCGGACTTGCCTTTCGGATCGAAGTCCGAGCCGCCTTTTCCGCCGCCGATGGGAAGTCCCGTCAGGCTGTTTTTGAAAATCTGCTCGAAACCTAAGAATTTGATAATACCGAGGTTTACGGACGGGTGGAGGCGAAGCCCTCCTTTGTATGGTCCGATCGCGTTGTTGAACTGCACTCTGAATCCGCGGTTGACGCGCACGTTGCCCTTGTCGTCTATCCAGGGCACGCGGAACATGATCTGTCTGTCGGGCTCGACAAGACGTTCCAGAATCGCGTTCTTGCGGTAAACGGGATCGGATTCGATGACGGATTCGAGGCTTTCCAGCACTTCGTGAGCCGCCTGCACGAATTCGTCCTGTGCGGGGTTCTTGCGTTTCAGTTCTTCAAGTACTTCCGAAACGTATGACATATATTCGTCCTCCTGAAATTATTTTTGAAATTCTGTCGGGGCATAATAATTTGCCCAAGTAAAGTAATTTACTTTTTCATTATATAAAAAACCGCGCCCTTTAGTCAATTAAATAGGCGCGGTATGCGAAAAAAAATTTCAGTTTGGTAAAGTACCGTCGCGGTCGAGCGTTTGTCGCGACCTGACTGCGGCCATGCGTTCAGCCGCCGATTCTGATTTTGCGGATATCGGCAAAATCGAATTCCGCGGTGTAGCATAGTTTGCGGTCGAAAAGCCGGCTTGCGATGCGCTCGCCATAACGCGCGGCAATTCCGTCGATAGAGAGGTTTGAGGTGACGACGGTCGTAAGTCCCTTTAACTGGCGTTGATTCACGACGAGATACAGGTATTCGGCGGTCACGTTTTTCAGCATGCTTTCCGTGCCGAGATCGTCGATAATCAGCACGTCGCAGTCGAGCAGCGGCGCGAGCATGTCGGCGCGACCTTGATCGAACGAGGTGTGATAGGACAACGCGCGGTTAAGGAACGTAAACGCCGTGACGAACACGACCGTTCTTCCCGCTGTTTCGGATTCGCCGGCAAAGCACGCGGCGAGAAAAGTCTTTCCCGTGCCCGATCCGCCGATAAGGTTTATGTTCTTGCGCTTGGCGTTTGTGCCTTTGTCCGCGATCGCTTTGAGATTCGAGGCGGTCTTTTCGACGAATTCTTTTGCGCCCGGAAGAAACATCGAGTAATCTATCTCGTCGAACGAACGCAGCGGAAATTCCACGTTGTCCGAGCGCGACTCGATCGCCAGTTTTTTTACGCAGCGGCAAAAACCGCCTTTCGTCCTTCCGGTATCGCCGCACACGGGACAGTGGGGCGGCGGAGTTATTTTTTCGCGATAGCCGCGCTTGTCGACGATCTCGTCGCGGACGCGGCGGAGTTCGTCCACCTTGCCTTGCGGAAGTTTGCCGCGCGCCCATTCGAGTTCGGCGGCGCGGAGCGCGAGTTCGGCGGCGCGGAATTCGGGATCGCGGACGAGAGCGCGCTTGAAAAACGCGTCTGCGGCGGCGATCTCGTCGCGGCGGCGATCGACTATGAAATTGACTGCGGATTTATAATCCATATTTTACAAGTCCTCGCTGTTAAGACTGTCGAACATCGCGTTCAGTTGTTCGCTGGTGTAGGTTTTCGTAACCGTCGCGGCGGTTTCGCGGTTTGGAGCGGCTTTGGTTGCTCCGTATTTTTTCGCTTCGTCGACAGTGGTCGCGCCTGCGTTGTGCCACGTGCCGAGCAGAACGTTCATGTATGAAACGGGCGAAGCGTTGCCGGCTGCGAGCGACGCGGCGTACAGCACGGTGTCGCGATTCATCTTCCACGAGTACGTCCAGGTGCGGTAGGAATCGCGGTCGCGGCTGGTGACGGGACGGGTTACGCCCGCTTTTTCCAAAACCTCGCGGATCTCTTCGTCGCGACGCACCGCTTCGCCTAAGAACGCGCCTATGTCGTCGGGAGAGAGAAGTCCCTGCTTGTAGAATTTCTCGACCGTGGCGTTATATCCTTCGAGCGTGCGGATATTGCACTTAAAGCAGTACTCCGCGATAGTGAGTAAAGTTTCGTCGGTAAAGCCGTACCCGAGCCATTTGGTGACGTAGGTTTCGATAATGAAGTCGAGTTGCTCGTAATAAACGCCGATACGCTTGTTGATCTCGCGGGTGAGCGAGTACAGCCTGTCGCGATTGCGGTTGAATTCGTCGATTTCCCCGATGGTGAACAGATGATTTTCATAATACTTGACGAGCAGAGCGTCCAGTCGGTCCATGCCGCCTTTTTTGACCGATTTTGCGACCTTTATTACGGTTTCGGTGGGGAAACCCAGTGTTTTCGTCCACTTTGCGAACATGCGCTTGTCCTCGATCGCGGCGGCTTTTTTGGAGCCGAGCGAGTGTAGCACCGCCGCCACGTCCTTGTCATAGAGATCGAATTCGGAAAGTTGCTCGTTCACACGGTCGTAAGTAAGACAGCCTTGCCGCGCGAGGTTGCGGGCTACGGCGAGTATGTACGGGTATCCGATATCCGCGCCTTTCAGCCTTATACAATAAGCGATGATCGCAAGCATGGCTTCGGGTTCTATGTACATTGCTTCCATGATCGAATAGTATTCGTTGTACTCGTTGGGTAAAATATTGCGCGAGGGTAGCATCGCATGCAGTTGATCGTTAAAGTCCTTGTACTTCGTTTTCGAGAATTTACGCAGCGCGAGAGTACTCTTGTTTATCGCAAGGTATTCGACGGTAACGGGCGAAGTGGAAAGAAGATTGACGATGCCCGCGCTTGCCCAGTACGAAAAAGCCTCGACGACCAGCCCCGGTTCGATATTCAGTTTGTTGGCGATTTCCGCTTCCGCGTCGACATCGCCGCCGTAATAGGCGAGAGTCAACCCGTAAAGATATACTTTGACGTAGTTTTCGGGTGCGAACGGCATAAAATCCGTGATAAAAACGTTGTCCAAGCGTATCTTTTCGTTTTCGGTAAGTTCGCGCGACAGTTTTGTCTGCATTTTCTTTTGCCTCGTTTTTCCGTTATGTCCCCGAAATCGGTTGAAAAAACTATTCGGGTATTATATAATATCACTAACGGACAAATTTTACAAACGAATTTTGCCCGTGATACGAAAATAACCATATTTTGCGGAAAAACCCGGCGGAACACACAATTTTTTCGCCGCGACAAGCAAAACTCACGGAG
>CAKQVV010000134.1 GCA_934277845.1 uncultured Clostridia bacterium | reverse complement strand
ACCCTGGGCTTAAATCCGATCCCGATTACGACAATTGCCGCAAGTATATGAACGGCAAGGCGAGCGGCGTAATATCGTTTGAGCTCAACTCTTACGACTCTTGCGTCAGATTTATGGACTCGCTGAAGCTCGCCTGTATAGTCGTGCATGTTGCCGACGTCCGCACCGGAGTACTTCATCCGGCGTCCAGCACTCACCGTCAGCTTACTCCCGACCAACTCGTCGCCGCCGGCATCAGCCCGGAAACTATAAGGTTCAGCGTTGGCATTGAAAATGCCGATGATATAATCGCCGACCTTGCACAGGCTCTCGTAAACGCATAAAAGCTATGTCCCAAAACGGAAAACATTCAGAATATTAAAACAACGGCAATCTTGCGGTAAGCCGCCGGGATTTGCCGGAAAGGATAGTTAATGAAAAAAATCATATCGGAATTGTCCGACATTTATCAAAAAACAGGTATCGAGTGCTCGTTGTATTCGGCGTTCGGCGAGTCGTTGTATTCGGCTGTAACGCCCGCCGTGCCGTTCGCGCTGCCCGGGACCGATCGCTTCGAAGATAACGTGGCGCAGGAGTGCGGAGTTACTTATCTTTGTATCCATCGCATGACGGGTATCTACTATGTCGCGATAAAAGGCGACGATCGCGAAACTCGCAACTATGCGATCATGCTCGACGCGGTGATCGGATCCGCCGAAGAGCGGCTGCGCGACGATTTTTCCACCGAGGAAAAACTGAAATTGCTTCTTTCTGGCGAACTCAGTTCCGTGCAAAAAAATATGTTCCGCGCACACTTTTCCGACGTGAAATTCAATCATTATATGATGTCGCTTATCACCCGTACCCGCGAAATGCAAGCCGATCTCAAGCATTTTCTTTCGATGATTGCCGACAAGCGTGATTATATCGTCACCATGGACGAGCGCACGCTTGTATACCTGCGCGTGACCGACGACGATAACGGCGAGTACCATTCGTCATACGAGTTTGCGTCGATTCTCTACGAGAACGTCAAGGAAGAACTTCGCATCGATCTCACGATTTCTACGGGTGGCACGATCCGTTCGTTTCAGGAACTGTCCGGCAGTTACGAAAAAGTCATTTTCACATACAAGTTCGGCAAACTCCTGTCACCCGCCGCGAACGTTTACTCATACAACGACTATATTCTGATACGCATATTGTCCGATACGCCGAAGCCGCTTCTTATCAAATACTTCGACAGTCTGCTCGAAAAGAACGGATCCGAAGTTCTTGCCGATCCCGAACTTATGAATACCGCCGAGGAGTTTATGAAAAACTCGCTCAATATTTCCGAAACCAGCCGCAATATGTATATCCACCGCAACACGCTGATCTATCGCCTCGACAAAATCGAAAAGGAAACGGGACTGAACCTGCGAGTGTTCGGCGATGCCGTAACGTTCAATCTGTTACAGATACTCAATACCCTAATAAAAGGCGAATAAAAACTTAATAAAAAGGTCGTTGCCGATTAAAACGTGCAATGACCTTTTTTCATAGTGTAATAAAATGAAAGTTTTTCGTTCTATTTAAAATTTGAAATGTTTAGTTTATCTTACCCCGTCCATATATTTAGTGATTTTGCCCAGAATTTCGTCGTTGACGATACCCAGTATCGAGCGAAGACCTACGGATTTACGCGCAGGTTTACCGTAGTTTTTCATAGCAGCGTTAAGCACGGCGGCAGCTTCGGGTGAATATCCGCCGTTTTTCAGCATCTCGCCAACCAGTTCGGATTCGTCGGGACGTTTTCCCGAACTCATCATCTTCATAAGGAGCGCAAGCGTTTCGTTATTTTTCCCGCCGCCTTTTCCGGAAAGAAGAAACGGTAACAACATACTAATATCCATAATTTACCTCACGGTCGGCACGGAGCAATGTCCGCTGCACGATTTGCACAGAAGTACCCGGCACGTTTAAATATATGCCCGCATATACATAAAAGTACCGGAGGGCAATATGAGAAATCTCAGAAACTTCAATAAACGCGATCGGAAAGCGGACAAAACCGCCGAACAAACGCTGAAAGAATTCGGACTCGTCGGCGATTACGAAAAGTACGCGACGATGGACGAGGACGGTCTTGTCGCCGAACTGATGAAAAGCGTCCGCGCGGCAAAGGCGAACGGCACCTACGATCCCGCACAAATGCAAGCATTTATCGCGCTTGCGTCGCCGTCGCTTACGTCCGAACAGCGCGAAAAACTAGAAAACGTAGTTCGTCTTATGAATTCAGACGTGACGGAATGAGATTTTTTCGCAGTTTCAAAAACAATTACATAACTTCCGTAAACGGAAAAATCCCGTTAAGGTTGACGGCGAACGGACACGGCGAAATCAAGTGTGTAATACTCACCGACAGTTTCGATAAAGCAAAACAGGGGCTAATGCCTTACGCGTCGTGCATAGTCAGAAGTTATCCGTTCATTTCGGCGTTCGGGGCGTTGGTCAATGTTCACACCGTCCGCGATCTGGAACGCTTGCCGTTCGTGAAAGCGATTGCCGCGCATACGACGGTGACGGCAACGGAAAACGCGTCCGGAACGACAAACGAGCAATTCGTATCGTCCGAAAAACCGCGCTCGTTCGGGCAGGGCGTGGGCGTTGCGGTGATCGATACCGGCGTAACCGGGCATCTCGACTTGTTTTCGCCGAAAATCCGCGTCGCGCATTTCGAGGATTTTTTGAGAGGAGAAGAATATCCCTACGATGACAACGGCCACGGCAGTGCGGTTGCGGGGCTTATCGCCGGCAACGGAATACTCTCGTGCGGCGAGTGCCGTGGCAGTGCACCGGGCGCGATTATCGTCGCGCTCAAAGCAATGAACGAGAAGGGCGAAGGCTCTGCGTTTCATATTCTCGAAGCCATGCAATGGATTTACTCGAACCGCGAAAAATATAATATAAAAGTCGCGTGCATGTCGTTCGGTACGGAATCGACCGGTTCTGCCGATCCTCTCGTGTACGGCGCGGAAGCGCTTTGGCGCAGCGGCATAACGGTTGTCGCGAGTGCGGGAAACTCGGGACCGCAACCCGGCACGGTTACTTCACCCGGCATTTGTCCGGAGATCATAACGGTAGGCGCGGCAGGTTACGACAGAGATAAGCCGTTCGTCCCGGAATTTTCTTCGCGAAGTGCGCCTGACGCACCGATTAAACCCGAACTGGTTGCAAAGGGCGTCGACGCCTGCTGTATCGGCACGGTCGAGCGATATATAAAATTAAGCGGCACAAGTATGGCGGCACCGGTGGTCGCCGGGTATTGTGCGGATATACTTGCCCGTCATCCGGATTTCACGCCCGACAAAATAAAAGAAATTCTCGTGTCGCACGCCGCCCGGCTCGGGCTTTCCGGCTCGGGCTACGGTCTTTGCACGCTTCCGGAAGAGTTTATCTGACGGAATCCAACCTTATATATAAAGATAAAAGAAAACGGCTCGGCAATTACCGGACCGTTTTTTCGTCGTTTAGTTTTTCTTGAACAGCGCAATCAGCGTGCTTTCTACCGTGCGTTTCATCACATCATAGTCGATATATCGGTGATTGTCGAAAACGTACTCGTGCGCAAACGATTGTATCGCGTCCATCGCAAGATGTACTTTTTCTACCGGATGATCGACTTCGGGATTAAACTCGGCAAGTTTGTTGCTGATTTCATAGGTAATATCGCCCTCGAGCCGTATAAACTCCGCGCCGACTTCCTTATCGGTGGCGGCGAGCGCGTGCAATGTGGTGTGCATCTGCGCGTTTTCTTTGTGTATTTCAATCGTCATGTCGACGAGCCTCGGTATAACCGCGTCAAAATCGAGCGGGGAAGCAATGGAATCGAACAAAGTCATCAAAGGCTTCGTCACGCGGTCGAGATAAATTTCCAGCACGTACAGCAAAAGATCGCGTTTGTCGGTGAAATAACTGTACACGATGCCGGTCGAAACGCCTGCGCGCTTTGCGATTTCCGAAGTGTTCGCGCCGAAATAGCCGACTTCCGAGAAAATCTCGTAACTCGCCTGAATAATCCTGTTTTTCTTTTCGGTGGACCGCTCCTGTTGCGGTTGTCGTATTGCCTTTCCCATAAAATGATTATACAGTAAAACGCACAAAAACGCAAGCGAAACGACCGCAAAAAAGAATATGAAAAAATATTCATATTTTGCTTGACAAATAGAGTTAGCCTATGCTATCATTATGCCGAAAGTGAACTTAGGTTTACATTTTCGGGAGGTAAAAAACAATGCCGATAGTTATCGCACCGGTCGGGAAACCGCTCAAAGTCGTGAGAATCGCGGCTGACGAAAAGACGAAAAAGCATCTCGAAAGCCTCGGGATCACCGTAAACGGAGAAATTTCCGTGTTCAGCAGTAGCGGCGGTTGCGTGGTTTGCAAGATAAAGGACGGCAGAATCGCCCTTGACAGAGATCTTTCGACCAAGATCTTCGTCGCATAACGCAGTTAAAAAACCTAAAAAGGAGAAAATAAAAAGAATGGAAAAGACTCTTGATGCCTTTGAAATCGGCGAAAGCGGACGCGTGAAAGCGGTCGCCGGCGAAGGCAAGATCAAAAGACGTCTGTTCGACATGGGCATCACGCCCGGTGCGGAAATTCTGATGCGCAAACGCGCACCGCTCGGCGATCCCATCGAAGTGACGGTGAGAGGGTACGAGTTGACGCTGCGCAAGACGGAAGCCGCGTGCGTTACTATGACGGAGGTGAAGAAATAATGAAAAGATTTGCACTTGCCGGCAACCCGAACTGCGGCAAAACCACGCTGTTCAACAGTCTTACCGGTTCTACCGCGCACGTAGGCAACTGGCCGGGCGTCACGGTGGACAAGCGCGACGGCGTTTACAAAAAATGCGCCGAACCGGTCGCAATCGTCGACCTTCCCGGTATCTACTCGTTGTCGCCGTACACACCGGAAGAAGTCATCGCGAGAAATTACATACTCGACGAAAAACCCGA
>CAKQVV010000133.1 GCA_934277845.1 uncultured Clostridia bacterium | reverse complement strand
CGGCTGGGACGATAACGGCGTGTTCAACTTCGAGGGCGGCTGCTATGCAAAGGTCATCAACCTCGATAAAGAATCCGAACCCGATATTTACAACGCAATCCGTCGCGACGCGCTCCTCGAAAACGTCACTCTCGACGAGAACGGCAAGATCGATTTCGCCGACAAGAGCGTGACCGAGAACACCCGCGTTTCGTATCCTATCGATCATATCAACAATATCGTCCGTCCCGTTTCGGCGGCTCCCGCGGCAAAGAACGTTATCTTCCTTTCCGCAGACGCGTTCGGCGTTCTCCCGCCCGTTTCGATTCTCACTCCCGAGCAGACGCAGTACTACTTCCTGTCCGGCTTCACCGCCAAACTCGCGGGTACCGAGCGCGGCATAACCGAACCCACACCGACGTTCTCGGCTTGCTTCGGTCAGGCGTTCCTCGAACTTCACCCGACCAAGTATGCGGAAGAACTCGTCAAGAAGATGGAGAAGAGCGGCGCAAAGGCATACCTCGTCAACACCGGCTGGAACGGTACCGGTAAACGCATTTCCATCAAGGATACCCGCGGCATCATCGACGCGATCCTCGACGGCTCGATCGAAAAAGCTCCCACCAAGACGATCCCGTACTTCAACTTCGAAGTCCCGACCGCACTTCCCGGAGTCGATCCCGCGATCCTCGATCCTCGCGACACCTACGCCGACAAGACCGAATGGGAAACCAAAGCACAGGATCTTGCAGGCAGATTTATCAAGAACTTCGCGAAGTACGAAGGCAATGCCGCCGGCAAAGCACTCGTTCCCGCAGGTCCCCGCAAGTAATTTAATTACGGCATAAACGACGAAAAGCCTTACCGAAGCGATATGATTTCGGCAAGGCTTTTGTTGTCGCAAGGTGTCTTTACGAAGATTTATTAAGTAATTACGAAAATTCGACCAAAAGGAGAGAAAATTATGGATAAAACCATCAGAATAGAAGGCGTCGGGCGAGCGAGCGCGAAACCCGACCTTATCCGCGTTACGCTGAACGTGTCGGTGCTCGATCGCGATTACGGCAAAGTAATGGACAAAGCGGACGAAATGCTCCGCGAACTTCGCGTGTCGGCTACGTCGGCGGGACTACAAAAGGACGTATTGAAAACCTGTGATTTTTCGGTTGCGTCCGAGTATAGGAGCGTGCGGAACGACAGCGGCGAATATCGTCAGGAATTCGTCGGGTATCGTTGCCGCCACGCGCTTAAAGCGGAATTCGGTTTCGATACCGCGCTGCTGGGCAAAGTATTGTCGGCATTTGCTGGGAGCAAAGCCAAGCCCGAACTCGGCGTGGAGTTCGGACTTCGTGACGAACGCGCGTTTGCGGGCGAGGCGTTGGCTTCCGCCGTTGCCGACGCAAAGTTCCGGGCAGGCGCGATTGCGGCTGCCGCAGGACTCACGCTCGGCGAGATCGTGAACATAGAAAACCGCGTTGACGGCGGCGGATTCCGCTCGGATACCAACGTCAATTTCGAGACTCGCGCCATGGCGCTGTCCGCAAAGTGCGCTTCGTTCGAGCCGGAAAACGTCGACGCTACCGACGCGGTAACAGTAACTTTTGCGGTAAAGTAAGAAATAGTTTTTTTATAAGGAATTACTTGTTTCTTGTCGGATATTTTACGAAACGAGCGAATGCAAACGCTTTTGCCCGTTTCTTTATAATTCCAACGCAATTATAATAGGCTTCCCCCTCGGGGGAAGCCGTCACGAAGTGACTGATGAGGGGATAAGACCTTATTCATCTAATCTGGAACAACCGCATAATACTTCGCCGTATTCGACAAATAGCGAGCGAAAAAAACAAAAGTACCCGTGAGAAAGACACGGGTACTTTGTCATATTCGACAAAAACTTATAAAACTTGAAAGGACTTGCGGTTTCAGAAATGATATTCGATAAAACGCCGGTGCCAGTCTTTGGTGTAGGCATAGAGATCATCGGGCGTGACGGCTGTCATGTCGCGGCAGTACTTGACGTATTCGAAAATCAAGCCTTCGATAAAAACGTTGATCTCGGTTTCGATAAATTCGCGATTTCTGAGGCTGCGGTTCCGATTGCACAGTTCCAGAAGTTTGTTTGCGGCAAGGTTTACGAGTTTGTTCGCCGTAAAAATAATGTCGTCGGATTTACAGATCATCTTGTAGTTTTGATCGTTTTCCTTGATATAGTCGAAAAACGAATCGAGGAATTGCTCGAAATTGTCCGACGCAAGCAGTCGGGCGTTGTCGAAAAACTTTTCGATCAGTTCTGTTTCGTAATCCTCGGCGACGCTGTAAATATCGTCGTAGTGCGAGTAGAACGTGCCGCGGTTTATGTTCGCGCGCGCCGCAAGTTCGCTTACCGAAATTTTTCCGATTTCTTTCTTTTCCGACAGCATTTCGGCAAAAGTCGCGCGTATCAGTTTGCGAGTTTTTACGGACGAATTATTCAGGTTTTTCGCTTTCATGTCTATGGCCTCTTTTTCGGGGATAAAACCCCGATTCATGCGTTTTTACACAATTTTATCGACAATGTTCAAATTTCAACAATGATGATAAAGTTGTGTTTAACAAATACGTTTTTTATTATTATAATGCTATTGTTTTAATAAGTCAACAGTGTTGAAATAAAAACACGGTCGAAATTTTATTAAATCGGGACGTTAACAAGTAATAAATTTTCAAAGGAGATAACGTGCAAAGAATGAGTGTAATCGAAGTCAAAAATCTGACGAAAGACTACGGATCGGGCAGAGGCGTGTTCGATGTGAGTCTTGCCGTGGAAAAAGGCGAGGTGTTCGGATTCTTGGGACCGAACGGCGCGGGCAAATCCACGACCATTCGTCACCTGATGGGCTTTTCAAAGCCCGACAGCGGCGAAACGCTGATTTTCGGTAAACCAACGTTCGAGCGGTATGACGAAATCCTCAACCGCGTCGGGTATATTCCGGGCGAGATCGCGCTGCCGCAGGGACTTACGGGTTGGGAATTTATCCGCATGATGCAGTCGCTTCAGGGCATCGAAAACAAGGAAAAGTTGCGGGAAATGCTGGATACGTTTGAAGTGGACGACGTTGCGCTTCGCGGCGAAACCAAGCGCATGAGTCTGGGAGTCAAGCGTAAACTTGCGGTCGTGACCGCGTTCATGAGCGATCCCGAGGTACTTATTCTCGACGAGCCGACCAGCGGACTCGATCCCGTGATGCAGGAACGGTTCGTGTCATACGTTCACGAAGAAAAGGCGAGAGGCAAGACGATACTTTTGTCCAGCCACATTTTCTCGGAAATCGACTCGACCTGCGACCGCATCGCGATCATAAAAGACGGCAGAATCGTGTCGCAGTTCGTCGCCAACGATCTGAAACACGCCGCGCTCAAGTATTATTCTGTCGGTTTCGGTTCGGCGGAAAATAAGCGCGAGTTTGCGGACAAGGGCAAAGCAATCGGAACGCTTACGATAATCCGCAACGAGGGCGAAAACGGCTTGTTCATGTCGCTCGAAGACAAAGACCTCAACGCGGTGATCGCGCTTTTGTCGGAATGCAACGCGACTGCGTTCAGCAACCGCCGCGAATCGCTGGAGGACTACTTTATGAAGTTCTATAAAGAGGACAAAGACTTCGGAGGTGCGCTGAAATGAAAAACGTAATCGAAATACGCGACCTGACCAAGGACTACGGTGCGGGCAGAGGCATTTTTAACGAAAACCTCGACATTCGCGAAGGCGAAATGATGGGTTTCGTCGGCACCAACGGCAGCGGAAAAACCACCACGATCCGCAATATTCTCGGCTTTATACGTCCGACTTCCGGCTCGGTCACGGTAAACGGATTGTCGCCCTGGGAGAACGCCAGCGAAATCGCAAAGCAGGTCGGTTACGTCCCCGGCGAAATCGCGTTTCCCGACCTACCGACCGGCATAGACTTCCTTAAATGTCAGGCAGAGTTCTACGGACTCAAAGACATGACCTATGCCAACGAACTTATCGAAAGATTGCAGCTCGACCCGCGCGCCAACCTCAAACGCATGAGCAAAGGCATGAAGCAAAAGACCGCCCTGGTCGCGGCGCTGATGAACGACGCGCCGATCATCATTCTCGACGAGCCGACTACCGGTCTCGATCCGCTGATGCGCGTCACGTTCCTCGACATTATCAAAAATGAACACCGAAAAGGCAAGACGATTTTTATGAGCAGCCACATGTTCGAAGAACTGGAAACGACCTGCGACCGCGTGGCACTCATCAACGACGGTCACATCGTGGACGTCGCGGACATGAACGACATTCGTCATCGCCCGGTGAAAGACCTTAAAATCGAGTTCAACAATACCGCCGATTACAAACGTTTCCAAAAAGCCGGGTATGAAATAGTGAGGCTTCAGGACGAGTACGATCAGGCAACCATACGCATCGCCGTGGGAAGAACCGGCGAACTACTGAAAACGCTTACGGGCTATGACGTCAAGTTCATTTCCGAACTTCCGTACACGCTCGAAAAGCATTTCAAACAAATTCTTATCGGGAAGAAAGGAGAGTAAACGACAATGTTCAGTAAAGCATTATTCAAGCAGTCCTGCAAAGCCAACGGCACGATGTGGGCGATAATTACGTTTGCGGTGTGTTTCATGCTTGCCAGCGTCATGCTGATCAGCGGCAGCGGTAGTCTCGGCGACACCAAGAATGCGATTCAGGACACCATTATCACCAAAGAAATCGAATCGTCGATGGAAAGCCGCGCTATCGGTTACTACGAAAACGCGGGCGAAGGACTGGAAAAGTTCGACGAATACTATCTCGTCGGAGTGAAAGAAGGCACGGCAGCCGCTACCAGACTGGGCATGTGGAACGCAAGCATGCCCAAAGAATCCGACTATCCGGGAGACGCGTCGGCATATTACGCCGCAATGCAGGCATGGAAAGAAGCCATGCCCGTTGCCGACGGAAAGAACGCCGCAGCCGACGCCGTGTACAACGCATTCGGAAAGTGGTACGCCGGCATGCCTTCGCAGGATTCGTTCGGCGGCGACACGATCGCTTATAC
>CAKQVV010000132.1 GCA_934277845.1 uncultured Clostridia bacterium | reverse complement strand
GTGGAAGTAAAAAACGACAGCGTAACGCTTACGCAATCGCAGTACGACGCGCTCGTTGCGTCACCCGAAGAGAATTGCGATTATACGCTTTCAAGCGGCGTAACGGCGAAAATTACGGTCACCGCAACCAAACTCGTTTTCGATTTGAAGACTCCCGGCGGTAACGAAGGGAAATACGAGATTACGTTGACAGTATTGTCCGATCTCGCCGAAATCGACGTAAAAACGGTAAATAATAAGCAAGTGGTCGACGGTAAAGTCACGTTCGGCGAAAGCGAGTACGCGGAGTTTTTGAATTTGCAGGCTTACGACGACGTGTGCGAGTACGATTCGTCCGACGGCTCGACGGTGCAAATAGCGTTTGACAAGCAGGATCATACGCTTACGTTCACCGTTGTATCGCAGGACGAAACGAACACGAACGAAGTGGCGGTAGAAATAACCGTCGCGCTTCCTTTCGGTACGCATTCGCTTACGGGCGGCGGAAACAAAAATTGCACTGCTTACGACTACGATAATCTGCTGTATTCGTTGAACGGATCTGCGACGGTCACCGACGGAAAGGGAGTGAACTTAAACGGCAGTTACGCATTTTCGGCGCAAATTTATCCGCAGTCGCTCGGGACAGGCAGCGAGGTGGTTCTGTCGGCGGTTTACGCGGACAATTACCAGATCCGTCTGGGGTTGAGAGGCGTGGACGAGAGTAATTATCTCATCTTCTCCGACTACAAGGACAGATCGACTTTCCTCAATTACAAAGCGCATATTGCTTCGACGCCGTACGATGCGGAACGAGGCGTAAATATGGGCGTAATAGTAGTCGGCGGCAGCATGGTAATGATCGTAGACGGCACCGTCGTTTACAGAAGGACACTTCCCGAACTTGCCGGTACCGAAATGTTTTTGAATACTTACGAGTGCGTTGCGCTGATGAAAAATCTGCAAATCGTATCCGATAAAACGCAAGCGAAAGCCGCGTATGAAAACGCGCTCGTAGATTATAAAGAAAAACTAACGGGAATTTCGCTGATAAACTCTTCGGAAAATATAAGTCAGTTCGTCGAAAACTATGACGGAAGCGTGTACGTCGAGGGTAAAGATTCCAGCAAAAGAGTAATGGCGGCTCTTTATCAGAACGGCGTGCCGGTAGCCGGCTACGAGTATGCCGTTTCTGGGCATTTAAATATAACCGACACGAAGGCTTCGGGCGGTATGGCGAGTAAAGTCGAACTGCAGATCGCCCAAAGCACGCAGAACTTCGTAAAATTTCACATTTTCCGTTATGCCGCTTCCAAACCAAACAACAGTATTTACGTTTATCCCACGGTAAACGGAAAGGCGTTGAGTCAGGTGATTTGCGAAAATAACACCTTGCCGTCGGGCACGGAATACGAAGCCGATTACTTAATCACGTATAACGGTCAGGAAATCAAGTTGTATTTCAAGGACGGAGTTAATTTCCCCGAGTATAAACTCGTGTACAGTCTGGAAGCGAACTGGGGTTATACGATGTTTACGTTCGCAATGATGCGGTATTGCAACGTGACTTTCAGCGATTTCAAAACCTATTACGGCGACGACTACGACGTGCTCGTAAACTCTCTCGAAAATACCACCGCGGAAGTGAAATTTTCTGCAGAGAAAGACGCGTTTACGGATGGCGGCTGTTTAAGCAGCAGCAATGCGGGTACTTATTACAAGACGGAAAGCGAGTACGACAAAGCGTTTGCTTTCAAAGACGGTGCGGCGATAAGCGGCGAATACTGGTTCGTTTCCGGCAGAATGAGTTTCGGCGAATACTCCGCGTGGACGCAGGGAGAGTTGAGTGCTTACGCGGACGAAACCCACGCCGTCAGGTACGTGTTCGAGTATACCGGATCGGCTTATCAGGTTTTCCACGAAATCAAAAACGGAACCGACAACTGGACGGGGTACACGCTGATCGTAAGACCGCAGACGAAAAACCCGGCGACCATGAATTTTACGCTTGTAAATTACGGTGGCAAAACTTCGCTGCTGATAGACGGTTACGTTTATCATACAGTGGAATTCGGATTTTTGAAAAACGCTGCCGCAACCGTCGGCGGCAAGGGCGGCACAGTAATCGTGAAAAATCTGACGGCAAACACGAACAGTCAGGAAGTGGAGGACTTTGTAACTAATATGGAAGATTATACTTACGTTTCGCCTTACGAAACGAGAATCAACAGCCTGGCGCAACAATATCAATCGGCGACCAAGGGCGGCGTGCTCATTATGGGGTCGAGCACCATGGATTATTGGTCCGATTGGCAAACGGACATCGGAGGCAGACTCGGCTACAACGTCGGCATCGGCGGAACGATCGTCGAAGACTGGCTTTACGCCTACGACAAACTCGTAAAACCGTTTGAGCCGTCGGTAATTCTTATTTACTTAGGCGGCAACAATATCAACAATATGGGGCACACGGGCGAATATGCCGCAAGTTTAATGGCTGATTTATTGAACAAAATGCACGCCGATTTCCCGAGTGCCGAAATTTACTATATTTATTCCATGGCAGTCCCCAGTTGCTATAAAGGTGGCAAATTCAACTACGAATACGGTCAGTTTATAGAAGAAATGAAAACGCTTGTGGCGAATACCGGCTGGCTTAACGGCATAGACACGTTTAATGACTTAACGCAAGACGGCGAGGCAAAGAAAGAGTATTACAGAAGCGACGGCATACATCTGAACGACGCCGGCTACGACGAGTTTGCACGAATAATAAACGACGCGATTTTCAACAAATAAAAGCGAAAACAGGCTTAAGCGGAAACGGTTAAGTCTGTTTTTTCTTTGTGCCGGCAATTCCGTTGCTTTATGTCCGGCGGCGTGGTATACTTTGCGTGTAAGGTCGGAAAAGCCGATCGGTTGCAAGAGGTGAAAATGAAAGGGTGCAGAGTGATATTTCTGGACGTGGACGGGGTTCTCAACAACGCGGACACACGTGGCGAGTGGGATCCTTACGTTAAAATAGACGACTTTCTCGTCGCGCGTCTGTCGGAAATCGTGCGGGCGACCGACGCCGCGATTTATCTTGTTTCCGATTGGAAACGCGAATGGTACAAAGACAATAAGGCGATACAGGATACCTATGCCGATTTTCTTGATTTCAAACTTGCGCAGTTCGGGTTGAAAATCACAGATAAAGTCGAAGGCGGAAGTTGCACTCGCGGTAAAAACATAAACGAGTTTCTCGGAAATCACGACGTTACCTCTTACGTTATATTAGACGATGACGACTACGATTACTATGATTGCGGACACGGAGCAAATTACGTTCCGATTTATGCGGCAGTCGGACTTACCGACGAGGACGTAGAAACAGCGATAGATATTTTAAACGATGAAAATAAGACTATATAAAGGCGATATAACAGAACTTAACGCCGATGCAATAGTCAATGCCGCGAATCGCGATTTATCGGGCGGTGACGGTGTTGACGGTGCCATACATGCTGCCGCCGGTCCGCGGCTTTTAGAAGCGTGCAGAAAACTTAACGGCTGTAAAACCGGAGAAGCGAAGATTACAAAAGGTTACAATCTGAAGGCGAAATATGTTATTCACGCTGTAGGACCCATGTATTACGGCGAAAAAGACGAACCCTCTCTGCTCGCTTCGTGTTACAGAAACTCACTCAATATAGCAAAAGCCTACGATTTACACAGCATAGTGTTTCCTTGTATTTCCGCAGGGGCTTACGGATACCCTCTTAAAGAAGCGTCCGACATTGCCATAAATACGGTTGTCGCTTGGCTTCGCGCTAATCTCGATTATGAAATATCGGTAACGTTTTGCTGTTTCTCCGATTCGTCTTACGATGTTTATACCGAATTGCTAAGCCGATACAAACGTAAAAGCGATTCAAACACATAACATTCAATAATAATCAAAGCCAAAGAACCGCATTTTTTCACAAAAGCGGTTCTTTTTATTGTCCGGTGTTGTACTTTTTCGAGAATATAGTATAAAATAAATACAAATTTAAGTGGTTTCAACTAAAGATGTGTATATTATACTGCAGTTTTGCTGTATTTTTCAAAAAAGGTGGGGGGTGAACCTTTTGTGTTTTGTGAGATAAGCATTTTTGCATAGAAATATTTTTGATGAAAATCGAGCAGTAGTTGTTTACTGTTCGATAATTTTTTGATAAGTATCGATTGTACAAAACACAGTATAGATGTTCTTTAAAAATGCAGTTCAAATAAAACTTATAAGTAAAGGCAAAAAAAACTATTGCTAAATTTTTGAGAAGATAGTACAATATAAGTACCATAACAATTCTGATAGTTCGTCAACGGTGCCTAATATCGGTAGAGATATTATAATCTCTCTTTTTTAAAAAAAGAAATCCTGATGTCCTTAAAAAGGCTTGGGGAAATAAAATGATTGACGTAAAAGACGAGAAAAAAAGATATATACGATTATTTTGAACTAATCGATAAAGCAAAAACAAAAAAAGAAAGAGAAAAGTTTTAAAAAGTAAGGTGATTGATGTGAAACGGGCAGAATATGCCGCCTGTGCATTAGGCGAAATACTGATAGACTTTACACCGCAGGGAGTAAATAAACAGGGTCAGTGTCTGTTTGCGCAGAATGCCGGAGGTGCTCCCGGAAATGTTGCGGCAGCAATGGCAAAGTTGGGAGCTAAAACCGCCTTTATAGGAAAAGCCGGAAACGATATTCACGGCAGGTTTTTAAAAGAAACCTTAGAAAGTTGCGGAATAAATACAGACGGGTTGATTTTATCCGACAAATATTTTACGACCCTTGCGTTTGTAAACATTAAAGAGAACGGCGAACGCGAGTTCTCATTTGCAAGACAGTTCGGGGCGGATAAGTTTTTGGATAAAAGCGAGATACCGACCGATATAATAAAAAAGAGTGATATTCTTCATATAGGTTCTATTTCGGCAACCGATGAGCCGTCGCGTTCGGCTACGCTTTATGCTTTGAAAAAAGCAAAGGAATACGGAACGGTAATATCATATGACCCGAATTACAGACCGTCGCTTTGGGCGGATGAAAAAATCGCTGCAGAACAAATGTCGGCTTTACTCGGGT